>JAFUGT010000019.1 GCA_017469275.1 Lachnospiraceae bacterium | reverse complement strand
TTTTCAGTCAGATAGGTATAGCCACCTTCACCACGTAAATATGCATCTACGACCTTTTTCTTAAACTCAAAACTGTATTTTGGCATAAAAATACCGACCTCCAATCGTTAGATTTGGGTCTAACTTTTGGGGGTCGGTACAAACCTTGGGCGGGCGGTTGCTTCTTTTGTTTTCTGTCTTTTAGAATGTTGTGTATGTAGGATAGAACAGCTACAGTATATATTTTTTTTAGGAGATTATATGGACAGTACAACATTTACATCAATAACATTTATTATTTTTTCAATTTTATTTAATGTAATAGATATTGTACGATTATCAAAAGGTGAAACGAAAGATTTTTGGCAAGGCCGTTATTCCGGTTTTGGATTAACATTTTTGGGGCTGCCTCATTTTTTGTATAGTTATGATTCAAAATGGGTTGTGATTCTGGCATATGTGTTATATGTGGTGATTTATATACATATTTATCACAAATTAAAAGGGCGGTATGAAGAAAGATGGGATAAAATAATGGACCGTTATCGTGACTCGGATACAGATGGTGATGAGCAGATGGATGTGGAATAAGGGAGCATTTTTTTATGGATTTAAAGGAAGATCTTATAAAGTTAATCATATTATTTGCTGTAAGTATTACTATTGCAGTAGTTTTATTGATTGTTCTCCTCAGAAATCAAAGAAAGAATACAGGTATTATCAAGAAACCGCTGAATGATCTTCAAAAGAGAAAATTGAGTAGCAGTACTAGATTAAGGCAGTTTTCAGATGAGGAAAAGAAAAAACTGGCGGGTGACAATCTGAAGAAGGAGATTAAAGATTTTGCTTTTGTATATCCATTAATAGTAGCATTCAGTATAGGGGAATTTTTGCTGCGTGATATTAAGCTTTGGATTATTATCTTGGTATATGGAGTAATGCTTGCAGTAACGATTCTCTTTTTTTTAATACAATATTTATTTTTAGTGTGCGGGAGATACAGTATTAGTTACGGATATTGTGGAGGAACAGGGTATATCGATCACAAGGAAAAAGGCAGGTATTACTATTATGATCCCAGCAAGGACAGGTATCGCTCTGTTGTATTACTGATTCCGGAGGATATGACATACATAGGCGTTAAGAAGAAAGACTACTATGAATTGGTGGTATATGATTATGGAATATGGTATAAACCTGTATTGGTATTGCCAAAGGTTATGTGGGAAAAGCCAAAGAGATTAGGTGCAAGCTTTAAACTGCTCAATGTTCAAAAAGCACGGGAAGAGAATAATCTTTCGGTACAAACTGATATTTCAGCTGACTCTGGAAATGAACTTATTCAAGCTGAATATGCAGATGAAGCTGCAGTTGCGGATAATGAATCTGGTAATCGAAGAAATGATAACGTAGAAGTGAAACCTCCCTGGGAGGGCAGGATGCCGCTTGGTGAACAGCCACATTATAAAATGCTTAATAATCTAATGCATTTAACCGGGAGGTTCAATCATTTAAAGAGGGAGTATTATTCCGGTGTATCAGATGAGAAGGAGCTTTCGGAGATTACTACACAGCCGTTGCTATACAGTCTTGTGGTTGGTAAGAAACGGCTTGACAGACTTGGGCTTAAGGTTGATGAAGAGATAATAGACAGTGCTTCCGATTACAGTATCAACAGTCCGCAATATAACATGAAGACGGTGGAAAATGACAGAGATGAGTATGGTATCAGAAGCCGATTGTCTTTTGTTAAAAGGAAGATATATAAGGGTAATAAATGTATATATAAGCACAAGGATAAAGAAATATCCGTGATATCAATTCTGCGTTCACGAGTGAAAGGGGATACTGCATGCTGTCCGAACTGCGGATATTCAGGTAATATATCTGATTTCATGACCGGGTGTGCGGCATGTGGGGCAAGCTTTACTTTGCATGACTTTGAACCGAAGATAACAGATTATTCATTAAAGCAGAATGAGTATCTTCAGATAGAAAATATCATTGACTTATGGGGAACTAGAATCATTCTGGGATTATTCGCTGTACTTATCATAGGCTTTCCTATATGGTGTTTTGAAATGGTGCTAAATGCATTGTTGAATTATCCCGGATGGTTAGAGATCATAGATAATATTTTTTTATATGCAATGAAGACAATAATGCCTCTTTTTGGAGCAACAACTGTCCTTTTTCTCATTGTACATGTTATACGAAACCGCTTTAAGAAAAGCTATGGTGAGAACACAACAGGTATGGATAAGGTAAGCAGGATTTTTGAGAATAATTCATTTGCTGATTTCATGCAGGATATGGAGTATAAGCTTAGGAATATTCATCTTGCCGATTCACCGGAACAGGTTGATTTCTATACGAAATGCAGCATGAAAGATATTGTACCTAAGTACAGTGATGTTATTAGCTGTGATGTGGTCAATCTACATTTCCTTGAGGGCAGAGCGGATATTGACACATACTATATGAAGACCAGGGCAACGGCAAGGCTCATCAGGTATTATGGGAGCAGGATTCATATACAGCATGAACTGATAGACTTTGATGTGTCGGGACGGAAGAAGGCTATTGATAAGCCCATAAAAGCAATGCGTGAATATAAATGTCCAAACTGTGCCAATTCGCTCAATCTGTTTGAAGGTGTTACATGCAGATACTGTGGAGAAACCTTTGATTATGCAGATTATGACTGGATGATAGAATCCTATGACAGCAAGAGGAAAAGATATATTCTGCCTGCTGCAATCAAGGTTATAATATGTGTGGTGCTGATTGTGACGGCGGTTGTTTCGATTGTGGTGTGAAAAGTATGAAAAATGAAAATCACGGCTGGTCGCAGATGAAAACAAGCAATTATATTTTCACTTCCGGCTGCAAGGAGATAACAACGGAGCCTGCATTATTTGATAATGTAGTAGAGTATAAGGGAAGATATTACAAGGTAGGCGGTAATCGTCTTGAGGTCAAGGACACAAAGGTTACAGATGACAACTATTACATACTGACACTTGCAGCTCTTGCAAAGGAGCTTGAACGGAGAGAGAAAAGAAACTCTCATGTGTATATAGCAGCAGGACTTCCGATTGGAAGATTTGGTGCAGAAAAGCAGGATTTCATTGATTATCTGTCGCAGAACAAGGAAGTCGATTTCAAATTTGGAAACAAGGATTTTCATGTGGCAGTTGACAGAGTATCTATATATCCGCAGTGTTATGGAGCAGTAGCAGACAAAATGGCAGATTTCTCACAAAAGGAGCTGGTTGTTGATATAGGCTCGTGGACAATCGACATTGTTCCGATCATCAATCACTCACCGGATGAATCCTTGTGTGTGACTATACCGGAGGGGATTGTTCATCAAAAAGTACCCAAGCTCACTATCCGACAGATTTTTGAATGAGGTAACATCACTTCCCGTTCATAGTATCACAAGCATTGATGTTGTGCCGATACCAAAGGACATGACAACAAAGGTACTGCAAAAGAAGTATCTTGGTATTGAGGCGGATATAATCAAGCAGCAGAGGGTAAGGAACAGGAACAATGATTTTTCCACGGAAATATCCTATGCAAAACGTACAGAAAAGAAAGAGATTGAGAGTATCATGGATGATGTACGTGAGAACGATCAATGCTTATTCTATGTGGCAGTGACGATAATCATTGTAGCGGAGAGCATGGAGGAGCTTAACAGTATCACTGAAACGGTGGAGACTATCGGTAAGCGCAATTTGGTTGTGATAGATACCCACTATCTGAAACAGAGGGAGGCACTGAATACGGCTCTTCCCATAGGAGTAAGGCAGGTGCATACCATGAGGACAATGCTGACGCAGTCCCTGGCGGTGTTTCTGCCATTTAATGTGCAGGAGATAAGTGATGACGGCGGTTTCTATTACGGTATCAACCAGATAAGCAAGAATGTGAACATAGCAAACAGAAAAAAGCTGCTCAACGGAAACGGATTTGTGTTCGGAGTCCCCGGCAGTGGTAAGTCATTTTTCTTCAAGCAGGAAATGGGGCAGGTATTTCTTAACTCAAATGATGATGTGATAATCATTGATCCCATGAATGAGTATCTGGATACTGCTCTTTATAAGCTGTATAACACTAATATCCATGAAAAGATTGCCGAAGGACTTGGATATGCGGAAGATGATACATCAGAGTTCGTTACAGGTGCAGATGTTGAAACATTTGAATCGTATGTGACAGATGATGTAATGTCATATAATGACAATAAAAAGCAGGTAGAGAAAGAAGTGTCCGGCAGATATGCTGATACATGGATGATATACGGATAGTTTTACATGAAATATATTTGCCGATTACTTCACATTTTTTTCGGATTTTTCTTGATTAAATTTGTCGAAATATGTCATGCCGTATGATATACTATGAGTATGTGATTGGGAAACTTGGAGAATTGAACGGCTATATAATATATGTTTGAGATGCCAAATTGGCATCTCAAAAACGGAGGTATTTTATGGCAGAAATTAAAGAAAATGGGAAAAATGAGATTGTTCCGATTGAGATTAGTGAATCACAAATAAGAAATCTGATATATTATATACGTGGGAAATATATAATGTTAGATAGTGATTTGGCACATTTATATCAAGTTGAAACAAGTGCATTGAATCGTGCGGTTAAGAGAAATATTTTACGTTTTCCTGATGATTTTAGATTTGAATTAACAGAGGAAGAATTTTTGAAATGCCAAATTGGCATCTCAAACGATGAAAAGAGTGGAAGAGGTGGCAGGAGATATTTGCCGTTTGCTTATACCGAAGAAGGAATTTCAATGTTAGCGTCTGTTCTCAGAAGTGATGTTGCAATTCGTGTAAGTATAGGAATTATGCGTTCTTTTGTGGAATTGCGGAAGATGTGGGCAGGCAACAGGATTTTGACAGACAGAATCAATGAAATTGAAATCAAACAGTTGGAGTATCAAAAATCATCAGATGAAAAATTTGATAAGATATTTGAGTATATATCAGAGCATGAAGAAGATAAGCAAGTTGTTTTCTTTGATGGTAAAATATATGATGCTTTCAGTTTTATTGTTGGGCTGATAAAAAAAGCAACAAAGGATATAGTATTAGTTGACGGATATGTCGATGTAAATACTTTGGATATGCTTTCAAAAAAACAGAATGGAGTAGATATAATAATAATTACATATCCTGGTGCTAGCTTGTCAAAACGTGATGTAGTAACATTTAATACACAATACCCGACACTTACTGTTAAGAAGACAAACATTTTTCATGATAGGTTTATAATACTTGATGGCTCAATAGTTTATCATATAGGTGCGTCTGTAAAAGATGCAGGAAAGAAGTGTTTTGCAATTTCACTGATACAAGATACAGATGTAGCTCAAAGTGTTATCAATAAAGTTAATTCTATACCATAGAAGAATGTATTATTAAATTTTTCTTGATGTAATTAAATAATTATTTGAGATGCAGCACTCGCTAACTATAAGGTGGGTGCTTTTTTCGTGTAAAGGAGGTGTAGATTTGGAAATACGAAAGGTTGAGGAAAAGCCTGCTGTCATTCACAAGAAAGAACACACAAAAGTACGGACTGCAAAGAGGGACAGACCTCGGCAGTCCGTATTTCATTTAAGAGATAAGGAAAAGAGAGAGGCGTATAAGGGCAGAAAAACGGGTAGTACGGATATAGCGAAGTACCGCAAAGATGGTCTGTATGTTATGGGCAGGGCAGCAGGCGGGGAGTGTTCCTTACCCATCTTTCAGAGATTAAAAAGGGGGCGGAGGTGACACTTACCAATAGGGAGCACGTCACACATTCCTATATAGTGGCGGATACAAAGGTGGTCGATCCCTACAGTGAGAGTGTACGGAAACAGACTGAGGAGGAGACACTTACGCTGTTTACCTGCGCTAACCACGGAACGCAGCGCTTTGTAGTTGCCTGCCGGCTGAAAGGGGGTGATAGGGCAGCAGAAGATGTAACAAGGTAACAGAGGGCATGAAGTTATAAAAAACGGAAAATGAAAGAACAGAAAAACAGAGAACAGATAAGAAAGAGAGGAATGTATTATGAAGTATAATATCAAGGTCAATACAGTAAAGAGCAGAAATGAGAATAACAAGGTGAGAGGATTTGCAAGTGTGGTGTTCGAGGACAGTTTCAAGGTTGACAATATCGCAATCGTGGAAAACAGAGAGGGAAATCTCTTTGTGTCAATGCCGTCATACATGAGCAGTGACAGAGACGAGTACAACAACCCTATCTTTAAGAGCTTCTGTAATCCTATTACATCAGAGTTCCATAAGGAGCTGACAGAGGCTATCCTTACAGCTTATGAGCACCGTGAGGAGTTCGGCAAGGAGGGAATGAATGTAGAGGTTGGTAACAGCAACGGAGAGCTGCCTTTCACTGTGGCAGTAACACCATTGGAGAATGATGAAGGCTCAAGAAAGGGACTTGCACGTATGTATATTGATGAGTCCTTTGTGGTATCCAATATCAGTGTTGTTGACGGTGAAAAAGGACTGTTCGTATCAATGCCCTCTGTCAAGACGGGAAAGACCTATAAGGGAAAGGCAGATTTCAGAGATGTATGTTTTCCCGTGACAAAGGAGTTCCGTCAGACACTCTATGATACGGTGCTTGATGAGTACAATAAGGCACTTGAGCAGAATATGGCGGTTGCTCATAACGTGGCAGCAGGTACGCCCATATATACAGGAGAGGTACAGACATCACCCTTTCGTTGATAATTAACTAGCCAAAAGATAAGGACTTAATCATAGTATCAGTACATGATTAAGTCCTTATTGGTCTTATTAATAACACATTGAGTGATTTTCTTCTCATTTTAAAAGCATTTTTGATATTAATATTTTTAATATATATAGTATTCAAAAAATAAAAGCATTTGACAGTTGTAGAAAAATATAATATAGTAACCGAGTTGTAAAAATATAGCTTGTTGGTATATTGATAAGATAACAGGAGGAGCAGTATTTTATGAAAAAGAAAATTTTACTTGTGGTTTTATGCTTAATGATATTTTGTTTGACGGCTTGCGGCCAAGAGGACAAAAAGGAGAGCGGATTGCAAAATGAATCAAATTCTGTCATTGAAACGGAACAGACAAGTGAAATAACAGAGGAAACAGAACAAACCGAACAGACAGAACAAACCGAATCAGTATCTGTTACTGAAACGGAGCAGACAACTCAAACAAGTGAGGATATATCAGCCGAACAGAGTGAGAATAAAACAGAAGCGCTAACAGAGGAACAAGCCCTTAAGGCAATCAAAAACTATTGTGCTATCAATAACCCTGAGTTGGAAAAAGAGATGGATTCAGATGAATACACGGTTTATTGGGATGTTGAAACAAATGAAAATAGTGAAATAGTAGTTTTGTTTAGGTCATATACCGGTTCGCAAACACGTTACTATATTGAACCGATTTCAGGAGAAACATATGTTACTGAGTTGGTTCCGGGAATAATTGATGAGGAACAGCGTACAGATGTAAGCTTTAATGCAAGAGATTATTTAGATTAAGAGGTTTTCCTAATGAATCCGATGATGCAGACTGAATTAAATATAGTGATACCATTGGCTATGGAAATTGCAGGATTGGCATTGGCGGTGTTTATTGATCCTCATATACCACAAAAAAAACGGCGTATTTTATTTTTAATTATACTGATGTCGGCAATCCTCGTTTTAGACGAATTCTTTGATTGCTACATTGAGATAAAGGGAAGTAATTACATAATCCGCACAATAATAGATATATTAGATTATTCTATAAGGCCTGCCATCATAGTTTTATTTTGTTGTATTGTGGATACAGAGGGAAAGCATTTGATAGATTGGATTCTGGTAGTGATTAATACTATAGTACACATGACAGCTTTGTTTTCTCATGTTTGTTTTTGGATTACCGAAGATAATTATTTTATACGTGGTCCATTAGGTTATACAAGTCATGTTATTAGTGTAATAATTATAATACATTTTGTTTATCTTGTATTCAGATTATATGGAAGTTCAAGAAAGGTAGAAAGTTTTATTCCTGCAGTTTGTGTTTTATTGATAATTATAACCACAATTACGGATTCTTTTGGGGGAGAACTTAGATTTTTTCAGGTTGCGATGCTTTTGCCGGCAATTGTTAACAGCTGTGTTTTCCTGTATATATGGCTGCATCTGCAATTTGTGCGAGAGTATGAGAACGATATCATGGCACAGCAGAGAATTAATATCATGGTATCTCAGATGAAACCACATTTTATATATAACAGTCTTACTGTAATAGGTTCATATCTGAATGAACCGCAAAAGGCTGAGGAGGCTTTGGAAAATTTTACGGGCTTTTTAAGAGGAAGTGTAGATCTTCTTGACAGTACGGAATGTATTCCTGCCGTACAGGAGTTCAAGACAGTGGATCATTTTCTGTATCTGGAAAAAGAAAGGTTTGGAGATAAGCTGAATGTGGAATTAGATATAAAGGATACGGATTATAAAATGCCGGCATTTACAGTGCAGACATTAGTTGAGAATGCCATAAGCCATGGGATTAGACACAACAAGAACGGCAGGGGAACACTGATTGTTAAAAGTTATGAACTGGATAAGGAACATGTTATAGAGGTTCAGGATGATGGCGTGGGTTTTAAAACTGAGACCAATGAAGCAATGAAGATTGATAATAAGACAAATATAGAACAGGAAATGGAAGGAAGATCTCATATTGGCTTAGTTAATCTTAAGGAACGGTTGGAATATATGTGTAACGGTACACTGAGTATTCAGAGCCAACAGGGAAATGGTACTATAGTCAAGGTGACAATACCTAAAAAGTCTGGAGGGGCAGGTAGTAAACATGAATGTATTGATTGTTGATGACGAACAGACAGCTCTTAATAATCTTGAAAGAGTATTAAAAAAAGTTGTGACAAATGTGATTATTACGAAAGCTGATGAGGCAGAATATGCATTGAAGTTATGCAGGGATAATATGTATGATATTGTATTCCTAGATATTAATATGCCTGATAAAGATGGACTGACCTTGGCAGAGGAGATAAAGAAATTGATACCAATAGTCAATATTATTATTGTGACAGCATATCCGGAATATGCTCTAGAGGCATATAAGCTGTATGTCAGTGATTATATTATGAAACCTGTTATAAAGGAGGATTTAAAAAAAACTCTGGCTAACCTTCGCATTCCAATAAAAAAAGATGGGAAAGGTTTATATATTCAGTGTTTTGGAGATTTTGTGGTTTTCTTTAATGGAAAGGCTGTCTCCTTTGGAAGAACAAAGACAAAAGAATTGCTTGCGTATCTGATCGATAGAAAAGGAGCGCAGTGCACAAATGCGCAGATAAGGGCAGCATTGTGGGGAGACAGTGTGAGCGATGATGATAAACAAAGACATTATTTTGCCCAGATAACATACGAATTGCGGAGTAAATTGGAAGAGCTTAATATTAGTGATATATTTGTACAAAGCAGGGATTCATATGCAATTGTGCCGGAGAAGATTCATTGTGACTATTATCAGGCATTAGACAGTAATCCACAGGAGCTTGCCCGTTATGAGGGTGAGTACATGAGCCAATATGAGTGGGCTCAAATGAGAGTGGGAATAATGAACAAAAATCAATCTGAATTTAAGTGAAAATGATAATTATCTCTAAGAGTTTGTGACAGTGCTGTGACAGTGCTGTGATAGTTACTGTGATATGATAAACACCAATTATGCATTTTTTAATGCAAAGTGGTGTTTTTTATTTTACACATTCTTAAATCGTATGATGAGTAATTGATGTTAGGAGTTTCTTGTATTTATTGCAAATAATCAATAGATTGGAATTAAATGTATGGAGGGGTATATGAACAATTCTAATGATTCGGTTGTTGTTTCCAAAAGACAAAATGTATGGGCATTGGTATTATGTGCAGCGGGTGTGGCACTTAATATGCTGCTTGGAATGATAGTTTCAGCATTAGGATTACCGCTTTACTTAGACACAGTGGGAAGTATTATTATTGCCATTATCGGAGGTTACCTGCCCGGAGTGATGGTCGGTCTTGTTACAAACATAATCAAAAGTATTTCCGATCCGTCTTCGCTTTATTATGGAGTACTCAATGTTTCGATAGCCTTTTGGGCAGCATGGATGGCACGACATGGGCGGTTAAAAAAGCCGCTTGGCGGAGTGCTGATGGTAATTATATTTGTACTTATAGGTGGAGGTTTAGGAACGCTGATTCCGTGGTTTATGGATGGACTTTCCTTTGATAGTGAATCTTTAAGCGGAGTCATATATAGAACCGGTTATTTTAATCAGGCAGTTTCACACCTTCTTTCCAGTATTATAATGGATATTCCCGATAAGATTATAACAGTCATCTTTGCTTATGTTATTATTCGCCTTATTCCTAAAAAGTATTATCCGCTTTTCAGTTTTAAATCATGGATGCAGACACCGGCTTCTTATGGTTACACTTCTGTAGAAAAATCGGATGCACGTGTTATGTCATTAAGAATGAAAATGTTGCTGGTATTGAGTTTATCTCTCTCTACCGTTGCCATTGTTGCAACGGGAATCAGTATAGCAGCCTACAGGAAGGCTGTCATAAGGGATTATACAAGGATTGCACAGGGTACAGCGAATATTGCCGCAAGCATGCTTGATGGTGACCAGATAGATGAATATCTTAAAACTAAAGGTGAGTCTGAAGAATATAGTGAAAAAAAAGAGATGCTCGCTCATATACTTTCCAGCTCAATCGATATTTATTATTTATATGTATATAAGATAGAAGAAGACGGGTGTCATGTTATTTTTGATATTGATACGGAGGATACTCCTGCTGAAGAGACAGGGACTGTTATCCCCTTTGACGAGGGATTTGCAGATTATATTCCGGATCTGTTGGCAGGCAGGGAGGTGGAACCTATTATTACAAATGATCAATATGGATATCTGTTGACAGCATATCAGCCTGTCTATAATTCCGAGGGATTGTGTGTCTGTTATGTTGGCGCAGATGTAGATATGGGACAGCTTAAGGATATGCAGCGAAGCTTTATTACAGAAATGATATCGGTCTTTTTGGGTTTTTTCATAGCACTTTGTATATTGGTCATTTGGCTTACCCAGTACCATATAATTTATCCGGTGGATACTATTACAAAATATATAAATAAGTTCTCATTTGAGGACAGTACGCAGGAAATGTTAGATGATGATGTCAAAGCATTCAGAAGTATAGATATCCATACCGGCGATGAGGTTGAAAAGCTGTATAACGCATTATGCAGAATGACACTTAATCAGGCAGAGCAGATGAGAAGTATAAGACGGTTATCTGATTCCACAGCTAAGATGCAGGACGGACTTATAATTACAATGGCTGATATGGTTGAAAACCGAGATTCGGACACCGGAGCACATATTCAAAAGACTGCTGCTTACGTGAAAATAATAGTTGAGGGATTGAAGAAAAAGGGCTACTATCCGGAAAAGATTACTCCCAAATTTATGTCGGATGTAGTACGGTCAGCACCCTTACATGATGTGGGGAAAATCAATATCCCTGATGAGGTGCTGAATAAGCCGGGAAAACTTACAGATGAGGAATATGAAATTATGAAAACCCATACGGTTGCAGGTAAGAATATTATGGATAAAGCCATCAGTACCGTTGAAGGAGGCAACTATCTTAAAGAAGCCAGAAATATGGCGGCATATCATCATGAAAGATGGGACGGAAAGGGTTATCCGGAGGGACTTCATGGAGAGGTAATACCATTGTCTGCAAGGATTATGGCGGTGGCAGATGTTTTTGATGCGTTGACATCTCCCCGTGTATATAAACCTGCATTTCCTTTGGAAAAAGCTTTGTCAATAATAGAGGATGGCAAGGGCACTCAATTTGACCCAAAATGTGTGGAGGCATTTACGGATTCTCTGCCGGAGGTACAGGTGATTCTTAGAAAATATATGCAGGATGTATGGGGGGATACTGTCAATGCAAAAGAATAGAAAAAAAGAAAAATATATGGCGGCAATATTGATGTTCGTCATTGCTCTTATGGGTATTTCCCATTATAGAATTATGGCGACGGCTGATGATGGAGCTCCTGGGGTAACAGATAATGTTTTACATAATAATTTGATTGGGGGCGGGTACGCAGTTACAGGTCAGATTAGTAATGTGGGATACACTTCACAAATTTTTGATGCTGCGAACGGACTTCCTACATCAGATGCTAATTTTATTCTTGGTTCAAGTGATGGTTATGTCTGGATTGGAGGATATAGCGGAATTATACGTTATGACGGTTCTTCATTTGAAAGACTGGACGCTTCTTCCGGACTTACCAGCGGCAGAGGTTTGTTTGAAGACAGTAAAGGGAGAATCTGGGTTGCAACAAATGATAACGGAGTGGTAGTTATTGATGGTGAGGAACAAATACACTATACATATAAAGACGGTCTGACATCTTCATCTATCAGAATATTTGCTGAAGATAATGAGGGCAACATTTATATAGGAACTACTGCAGGAGTCTGCTATGTGAATACCGATATGTCCCTTTCTGTAATTGATGATGAGAGAATCAATGAGGAACGGGTGTTAAAATTGGATTCTGATTCATCCGGAATAATATATGGGCAGACAAAAACGGGAAAGATATTTTCAATAGAAAATCATGAGATAACAGAGGTTTTTGAAAGCAGCGATCTTCTTATGCCGAAAATATCAACTATTATGGCAGATCCGATAAATGACGGAAAGGTGTATATAGGCACAGAAGGTAATGAGATATATTATGGCGATTTTGGAGCTGATGCCGGTAAGATGAAACGAATTTCTGTCGCCCCTATAATGGGTGTTCATTGGTTATCCTATGACTGCGGAAGAGTCTGGGTATCTTCCTCCAATATAATGGGATATCTGGATGAAGATGATACATTCAATGTTGTTTCCAATATACCAATGAACAGCGCAATAGAAATGACCACATCTGATTTTCAGGGTAATATCTGGGTGGCATCATCAACCATGGGAGTGATGAAGCTTGTAACTAATAATTTTATTGATTTTTCTAAAAATGCCGGACTTCCGGAGGATGTTACTAATGTCACATGCCTATATGACGGAAAGCTATATATTGGAACTGACAATGGGCTTCGAATTATAGATGAAAATGACCATGTAACTGAAAATGAACTGACAAAGTATATAGGTAATGCAAGAATTCGATGCATAGAAGCGGATAAGGATAATAATCTTTGGATATCAACATTTACTAATGATCTTGGACTGGTATGTCTTACAAGGAATGGAGAAATTAAAAAATATACTACTGAAGATGGTATGCCCACCAATGAACTCAGATGTATTGTGATGGCTGATGACGGTTCTGTATTGGTCGGAACAAATGGTGGTCTTGCCATTATAAATGATGGAAAGATAACGGAAGCAATAGGAACTGATTCGGGTATTAAAAACACGGTTTTTCTTACAATTGCCAATGGTAGTGCTGGGGAAATATATGTAGGCACCGATGGGGATGGAATTTACGTAATAAAAGATGGGGATATTGAAAGAATTGGAAGAGATGAAGGTCTTACAAGTGATGTTGTTCTGCGAATTAAAAAGGATGAGGAACGAGATTTATATTGGATTGTTACATCTAATTCTATCGAGTATATGAAGAATGGGAAGATTAAGCAGGTTACTTCATTTCCTTACAATAATAATTATGATTTATATTTCGACAATCACGGTGATATGTGGATCATTTCATCTTATGGTGTATATGTAGTAAACGCAGATGATATGCTTAATGATAATGTTAAAGATTACAGGTTATATACAATAGCTAATGGATTAACAAGTACGCCTACATCGAATTCATATAGTGCACTTGACGAGGACGGTTATCTGTATATCCCGGGAAGAAGCGGTGTGTGTAAGGTGAATATTGAGCAATTTATGGAAGAAAAAGCTGATGTTAAAGCTTCAATTAATTCTGTATATTGTGATGATGTGCGAGTGCTGCCTGATGAAAAGGGGACATTTACTATACCTGCAACAGGTGGACGTATCAGAATAACTGCGTCTATATTGGATTATTCGCTGTTGAATCCAACAGTAAGAATATTTGTTGAAGGAAGAGAAAAAGAAGGTATTACGGTAACAAGAGATAAGCTTACTACACTAGAGTATACAGGCTTGCAATATGGTAATTATAAGCTTCATGTACAGGTATTAGATGGTACAGGTGAGGCGATATTAGATAATATTTATCAGATAAAAAAACAGCCCAAATTTACGGAATTACTTATCTTTCGGTTGTTCTTATTTGTATTGGTAGCAATACTTACAGGACTTATAGTATGGAGAGTGATGAAAAGCACGGTCATACAAAGACAATATGATGCAATAAGACAGGCAAAGGAAGATGCGGAAAGGGCAAACACAGCCAAAACAAGATTTCTCGCCAATATGTCTCATGAAATTCGTACACCTATTAACACAATTATGGGAATGAATGAGCTGGCGCTTAGAGAGGATGCCACCGGAGTACCAAAGGGATATTTTATGTCAATGATGAATTATGCATTTGATATAAGAAATGCAACAGAAACATTGCTTGGACTTATCAACGATCTTTTGGACATGTCAAAAATAGAATCCGGTAAGATGCATGTTGTAGAACAGGAATATGATACATTAGAGCTGCTTCGTTCAATAGTTTCCATGATAAGAGTGCGCAGTAATGAAAAAGAACTCGTATTTGATGTTGTTGTTGATGAGATACTGCCAAAGCGTATGTATGGTGACGCAGGAAAGATCAAACAGATTGTTCTGAATTTGCTGACTAATGCTGTGAAATATACGAGTAATGGAGGCTTTTGTCTTTGTGTATCCATGGAAGAACGGGAAAATGAAATATGCAGGTTGAAGATATCGGTGAAAGATACAGGGCTAGGTATTAAGGAAGAAGATAAGGAAAAACTGTTCACGGCATATGAACGTTTGGATGAAGAGAAAAACAGCAGTATACAGGGTACTGGACTTGGACTTGATATATCTAGAAGGTTTGCAGAATTGATGGGTGGAACGCTTACCTGCGAAAGTGAATATGGAAAAGGATCGGAATTTATACTGTCTCTCGCACAGAGAATAATCGATGATACACCTGTTGGTGCATTTTCCGAGAATGATGAAAATCTGGCGAAAGGACCATATGTGCCACAGTTTATCGCTCCTGATGCGGATATTCTGGTTGTAGATGATAATACAATTAATCTGAATGTTTTCAAGGGCTTATTGAAGGCTACGAAGGTATTTGTCACAACGGTAAACAGTGGGGAGGAATGTTTGGAAATAATCAAGGAAAGCAGATTTGATGTTGTTTTTCTTGATCATATGATGCCAGGAATGGATGGTGTGGAAACAATAGCCAAGATTAGAGCTGATTACCCCGAATTGCCGGTGTATGCCCTTACAGCCAATGCTACGGCAGGGGAGGATTTTTATGTATCAAAGGGATTTAACGGATATCTTTCAAAACCTATTGACGGTGAAACATTAGAAAGAACCATACTGCGTCATCTTCCGGAGAATATTGTAGAAAGACCGAACAAAGAGGATACAGTGGAGGAGTTAAAAGAAATTCCTGAAAATATGCAGTGGATTAATGATATAGATGGTATTTCTGTGGAAACGGGAATAAAGAATTCAGGGGGTATTTCCAATTATATATTTTCGCTTGAACTTTTCCTTGATACCATTGATGAGAATGCAAAAGTAATAAAGGATTCATATGAGAATGATAATGTAAGACTATATACTATAAAGGTACATTCATTAAAGAGTTCTGCCAGGATAGTTGGAGCTATTGAATTATCAGAATTAGCTGCCAAATTGGAAACTGCAGGAAACAATAATGACAGAGAGTTTATTGCTGCTAATACTGACAGGCTATTGTCTGAATATATGGTTTTTAAAGAAAAATTGAAGGACTTGCATCATAATGATGAGGGTAGCGATAAAGAGAAAATATCTGAAGATGAGTTAAAGGATGCATATGAAGCACTTCGAGAGGTTATCCCTCAGATGGATTACGATGCTGTGGAAATGATTATTGATCAGCTCAAAGAATACAAGCTTTCCTCTGAGGATGAAAAATTAGTAAAGGAGATTGAAAAGAAATTGCGAGTGTTTGACTGGGATGGTATGGAAGCCATAGTTAAACAATGATTTCTTATGAGCGGAGGAGAATTGTATGTCAAAGAATCGAATGATAATCATAGGGGAAAAGGAAACATTTATAATACGTGTACTTAAAAATAAGATACAGGATGCGGGTGTGGATTGTGATTTCGTACCATGTTCGGTTAATGATATCAACTCAAGTATTTCGGACATGTCATTAATAATACTTTATATGGATGATGGAGTATTAACTCATGAGGATGTATTACATTTTCTTGTTGACAACCTGGAAGAAAAGAATATACAGATGATGCTTGTGGGAGAACAGCAGGATGTTGCTTATGTCTGTGATCATGTACCGGGTGACTTAATATATCACACATTTAACAGACCGATTGATAATAATGAATTTGTGAAAAAAGTCATGGATTACTATATGAAAATGGATGCTGGGGAATTCAAAAAAAGCATACTTATTGTCGATGATGATCCTCAGTATCTGGCACTGGTAAGGGAATGGCTAAAGGGGAAGTACAAGGTGTCTATGGCTAATTCAGGTCTACAGGCTATCAAATGGCTTGGTAAAAACAAGGTGGATCTAATCCTGTTAGATCATGAGATGCCTGTAACAAGTGGCCCGCAGGTGCTTGAAATGTTAAGGAGTGATGAGGAGACAAAATCAATTCCTGTGATGTTTTTGACAGGCAAGGGTGATAAAGAAAGTGTTATGTCTGTGGTAGCATTGAAACCGGAGGGGTATTTTCTGAAAAGTATTAAGCGTGAGGATTTGCTTGAAAAGCTGGAAGAGTTTTTTATTCTTCATAAATAATATAGTTTAATTACATTTCGAGGAGATGAGGTATATGTTTGAAATTTTTAGAGCAAATCAATTAAATGTTATGCTGTTTTTGTGTGGAGCATGTGCCGTTATGGCAATCCTTTTGTTTTATACAAGGTTTCTGCCAAAAGACAGAAGAAAAATATTGATTCTCATGGAATTGATCGCATTTTTTCTGCTATGGTTTGACAGACTGGCATATGTGTATGCCGGTACCCCTGGTTTTAAAGGTTATGTAATGGTAAGAATTAGTAATTTTTTTGTTTTCTTTTTGACTTCAATGATAGTATTGGGCTTTAATTTATATCTGACTGATTGGCTTATGCATGAAGGTGGGCTGCCGGCAGTGCCACTTAGATTGATAATAGTGCAGTATGCCGCAATGACAGGCATGTTGCTGGCTATTATATCAGCATTTACCGGTCTTTACTATTATTTTGATGAAACAAATCTATATCACAGAGGTCATGGATTTCTGATTGCTTATGTTATCCCTGTGTTTGCTCCAATAATTCAATATACAGTTATTCATAAAAACAAAAAGTGTTTCAGCAGGCTCATATATACATCTTTGGTTTTATATATTTTTGTTCCCATTGTATGTGGTATTATTCAGGTATTTATCTATGGTATTTCCTTGGTTAATATGGCAATGGTTCTTGTTTCAATTTTTTTGTACATTTTTACATACCTCGATATTAATGATACTGTTGAACATGCTCATAAGATTGAGATGGAGGGGCTGCATGAAGAACAGGAGAGTATGAAGCGTCTTTTTGATCAGACAGCAACAGCTTTTGTGACTGCAATTGAGATGAAGGATGACTTTACAGAGGGGCATTCCTTACGGGTTGCTGAATATGCAAAAAGAATAGCAGAGCTTAGTGGGAAAAGTGATGATGAGTGCACACAGGTATATTATGCGGCACTTCTTCATGATGTTGGTCTTATCGGTATTCCGGATAGTGTCATCAAAAACGAAGCAGATCCTGATAAATGGGATTATGAAACAATCAGAAAAAAACCAGTCATAGCCAGGGAGATTCTTTCAAGTATTACAGAATATCCATACCTTAGTTTGGGAGCATATTATAGTCATGAAAGATATGACGGTACAGGTTATCCTGAGGGGTTGAAAGCTTGTGAGATACCTGAAATTGCACGGATTGTTGCTGTCGCTGATGCATATGATACTATGACTACAAAGAAGCGATACAGAGAAGCACGATCTAATCTTGTTGCCAGGGAAATGTTTGTCAAAGGTGCCGGTATAGAATTTGATCCTGAATTCGCTGAAAATATGGTCAAGATAATTGACATGGATAATACTGAAAAAGAGTTCGAAGTAGAGAATGAAATAATATGTAATGAGTATAGAGAACAAATAACAAGTGGAATACCGGTAGAGAGGGAGGTTGTCAGGATAAGCTTTGACTGTGCGTTTAATAGTAATTCGACAGTGGATTTTACAGTTCCGTCTATTATTCTGTTTGATTCATTTGATAGGCGTGTACACAAAGACGAAAAAACAATCAATGAATATAAGTATCTTGAATTTGGTGAAATATGGTTTGATGATCATAGTATATCAACAGCTGCAAGGGAAATAAAAGAGATGATTGCAATGCCGCTCAATGATGATAGGGATACATACTATGAAATAATAGCTGGAAGATATGAAGATCATGTAAAGCTTATAATGAGAAGTCCTCATTATGGCAAAGAGGTGATCGTAGCCTTACCAGGAGGTTCAAAATCAGCTTATATTGGTATTACCGGTGAACATTGTTTGGTGACTAATATCCATTATGAGCAGACAGGAGATAGGTATGGTGATGGGGATATTGAAAGAATAGTCGAAAAGATAAGTTATATTGATCGTATGGAATCAGATGTTCCTAATATTCAAATAGACAGAAAGCGATCTGCCTCGACTAGGGGTATTGAGATAAAAGACAAGTTGCATATTGCATTTCATGCAATGAGCTTGCCTGATGCTCATCTGGTATGGCATTGCCCCTATATTGTTATATTCTATTCGGATGATATGAGTGTTAATGGGGATAATTATCGTGAATATACCCTGCTCAAGTTAAATGGCGAAAATGAAGTAAATGATGAGCTGGCAACGAACAAGTTCAGTATGAGAAAAAAAGAGGATTTTCCCGGTTGGGATGCTTGGAAAGATGCTAATAAAGCCGGAATGGAGTGCGAGGTTTCTGTTGAAAGGAAGGGAAAACATATAATCATTATTACAGAGAATATGGGAATTAGAATTGAAAATATTACAGTATTAAAAGATGATATAGATAAGATTTATGTGGCGCTCACCGGAGATCAGTGTGCGTTGACAGATATAAGAGTAAAATGAAATAATTATCCACAAGCTGTGACAGTGTTGTTATAATCAGTATGGTAGAATGACTTTGTAAGGAAAATATATTATAATTATGGTTACATGCATGATACTCATGCTTGTAATAACACATACAATATTAATCGGTTAAAGTATAGTGTTCAAAATAGCATATAAAGCATTCACCCATTTGAGCATTATATCTTCCCCCAATCGTAATCGATATATTGTATGTGTTTTTTTATGTATTTATCATTCGAGGTAAAAATTATTTAGGCGGTTTTAAGGGAATTATGAAGGTAATACTTATAAAGATTTTATATGTGAGAGTTGCACAAAAATCAAAAAATGTTAGTTTTTGCTTGATTTGCCTGCATATGATCGTTTGGATTCATTTAAATTGTTTATGTTTGATACGGGTCTTCTGAAAAATATGGCGGGTATTGATAATGCGGCAATACTCCTTAAGTCAGATTATCAGTTCAAGGGACCACTTACGGAGAATTATGTTCTTCAGCAGATAAAAAATCAGTTTGACGTTGCACCCAGATATTACTCTAACAGATATGGAGAGATAGATTTTATTATTCAATATGGAACAGATGTTATTCCGGTTGAAGCAAAGGGAGGAAGAGATAAAAGTGCTCCCACATTCAAGACCTATATTAAAGAACATGATGCTTCTTTAGCAATACGGATTTCAGAAAGAGGATATAGAAGAGAAGGAGCAATTACTAACTTTCCACCATATCTGGCAGGTAGAATTATTGATTTGATATAAACCAAAACAAAGTGTGATAAAATTATGATGATTTTATTGATGTATTAAATGAGATTACTAGAACGATTAATGGAAACTTGAGCGTTACATATGAAGAAAAACTAAATATGTTGGCTAGATTGAAAGAATTACGTGAAAAAAGAGGATGAAAGTGCTGAAGTATCAAAAGAATCTGCCGCATTATTTATGCAGTTTATGAAGAATGCAGAGGAAAGAGAAAAAGATGGGAAATAGTGCCAGTCGGCATAAAAAATGAGCATTGTGGCTGTTGTGCTTACACGAACCGACATAATGCGAAAAAACACTAGCGCCGCAGTTGCTTGTGAAAAATGATTTGACGAAAATATAGATTGGTGTTAGTATATGTATGAAGGCACTACCCAGTGACGGTTATGCCTTTGGTTAATTAGTTACACAAATAGAGCAACCTCAAACCTTTGGACGAGGCGGTTGCTCTTTTTGTTTCTTATCTTTTTTGATGTCATATATATAGGTTAATATTGCAAAAACAGCACATATAACCGTAGCTATGGCACCGATGATAGTCCACATATTAGCATATCCTTTCTAAATACTTTCCTCATTCGCATATTTTCTTTATACAATTTTAATACAGACGTCATAATTTTAATTCTATTTTAAGTTGTCTTTTGATATTCTTATTGAGAGAAAATAAGGAGATTGTGAAAATGAAGAATAGGAAATGGCGACTGACATCTTTTCAGATTATTATGGGGGGATTTTTGATTATCATTTTTATGGGAACATTCCTGCTGATGCTTCCTGTATCATCGAAAAATGCAGGAGGTGCATCTCTTGCGGATGCTTTGTTCACAGCCACATCGGCAACCTGTGTAACAGGGCTTGTGGTGCAGGATACAGCCACCTATTGGACACTGTTTGGTAAAATAATAATACTGGTACTGATTCAGATTGGCGGGATGGGTGTGATAACGGCAGCAGTTCTGTTCTCAGTGATATTACATAAGAAGATAGGACTGGCACAGAGAAGTATAATGCAGGAGTCCATCTCGGCATCTCAGGTAGGCGGGATTGTGCGCCTTACTATATTTATTATAAGAACTATGATATTTATAGAGCTTGCCGGTGCCTGCTTGCTTTTTCCGTCCTTCTATAAGGAATATGGATTAGTGAAAGCCATTGGTTATTCAGTGTTCCACTCCATATCGGCATTTTGCAATGCGGGCTTTGACCTTATGGGGGAGAAGGAGCATTTTTCATCCCTTCTGTCCTATGGGGGAGATACGTTGCTTAACCTGA
This sequence comes from Lachnospiraceae bacterium, assembly GCA_017469275.1. GTDB lineage: Bacteria > Bacillota > Clostridia > Lachnospirales > Lachnospiraceae > CAG-590. Next base: position 4,414 of record JAFUGT010000019.1, on the reverse strand, counting down.
CGGTCATATTCCTGATTCTTGCAGGCGGGATAGGCTTTAAGACATGGGAAGATATGAAGATACACAGGCACCACTTAAAAAAGTATAGTATTCAAAGTAAAATGGTTCTTGCGGCAACAGGCATTCTGGTAATTATTCCTGCGGTGTATTTCTATTTTGGCGAGTTTTCTGAAATGCCCTTCAAAGATAGAATACTGGCTTCACTGTTCCAGACCGTTGCACCCAGGACTGCAGGCTTTAATACGGTTAATCTTTCGGATATGAGTGAAACGGGAATCACACTTGTCATAATATTGATGTTAATTGGGGGAGCTTCCGGTTCAACTGCGGGAGGGATGAAAATGACAACAGTTGCGGTTATGATGGCTGCGGCATTGTCCATATCAAGACAAAAGAAAGATGTTGTTGCATTTAACAGAAGGATAGATGCTGATACGGTATTCAAGGCAGGAACCGTATTTGTGATGTACAATATGCTTTTTATATTTTCCGGTCTTATAATAAGTAAGGTGGAACATCTGCCCATACTTACATGTCTTTTTGAGACATCCTCGGCGATTGCAACGGTAGGTCTTACCCTTGGTATTACTCCGGGGCTTTCGATGATATCAAGAACTTTGCTTGTTATTCTCATGTTTCTTGGAAGGGTGGGAGGACTTACGATTATTTTTGCTGCTCTTTCCGAACATAGTCCAAACGAGGGCAGATACCCGGTCGAGAAGGTGAGTGTAGGGTAATATATAATTACCTTAATTTATCTAAATAAGGAGGCGCAAAAGGATGAAATCAATTATGGTAATAGGACTTGGAAGGTTTGGGAGGTCTGCCGCAAGGAAGCTCTTTCAATTAGGACATGAGGTAATGGTGGTGGATAATAATGAGAACAGGGTAGGTGAGGTGCTTGAATATTCCACAAGCGCGTTGGTGGGAGATTCCACTAATAGGGGATTTCTTTTAACTCTTGGAGTAAGTGATTATGATCTATGTATAGTAAGCATAGGAGATAATTTTGAAAGTTCTCTTATAACAACCCTTCATCTGAAGGAGCTGGGAGCAAAATATGTTGTGTCCAGGGCTTCTACGGACACTCATAAGAAGCTGCTGCTGCATAATGGTGCAGATGAGGTTGTATATCCGGAAAGACAACTTGCGGAATGGACTGCCATAAGGTATAGTTCTGATCACATATTTGATTATATTGAATTGGATGAAAGCTGTGCCATATACGAGATAGATATTCCAAAGGGTTGGGTAGGAAAGACGGTTGAGGAATTAGACATCAGACGACATCATGGACTTAATATTATAGGAATCAGAAAAGATGGCAGGGTTGAGATGGAGATCAAGCCGGATTCGATATTAGTGGGAGAAGAGAGATTGTTTGTAGCCGGTAACAGGAAGAATATACAGAAATGTTTTGGATGAAAATTGTATCATTTGGCATATTGTTTTGAAATTACTCATTTGAGATCAGTAATAAAAGTATTAACAAAATACGGGGAGTATTAAGCATGGATTATGAGGGAAAATATAAGAATATTTTTAGTAATATTCCTGACTGGATATTTACAATTGGAGTTATGGTGACAGCCACAGCGCTGGGATATCTTTTCAGCATTCTCATGCTGTCAGATACCAATATAGCCATGGTCTATATTCTTGGAGTGCTTATCATATCAGCCTATTGTGACAGGCAGGTTTTTGGAATTGCTGCCTCGGCAGTCAGTGTGATCGCTTTCAATTTTTTCTTTGTGGATCCGTTTTTTTCCCTGCGGGCACATGGAAGGGACTATCCCATGACATTTCTTACCATGTTTGGGGTAGCATTTATCACAAGTACGCTGGCTGAAAAGGTCAAGAAACAGGCAAGATTTTCGGAACAGGCAAGGGCGGTTGCACAACGGGAGAAGTTAAGGGCTGACCTTCTGCGTGCCATTTCCCATGATCTTAGGACACCGCTTACAGCAATATCGGGAAACGCAAGTAATCTGTACTCTAACTCTGAACAGTTTTCGGAGGAGGAAAAGAAGCTTTTATACAACGACATATATGAGGACTCCATGTGGCTCATTAATCTGTCAGAAAATCTGTTGTCCATCACGCGAATAGAGGACGGCAGAATGGATATAAGAATCTCGCCGCAGCTCATGGAGGATGTGGTGGAGGCGGCAGTAGCATTTTGCAACAGGAAGAGCATGGGGCACAGAATCAAGACCGCTTATGAGGAGGAACTGATAATCGCCAATATTGATGCAAGACTGATAACACAGGTCATAATCAATCTTGTGGAAAATGCAGTTAAATATTCGGCTAAGGACACGACTATAACAATAAATGTTAAGAGAGATAACAATAAGGTTGTTGTATCGGTCGCGGATAATGGTATGGGGATTCCCGATGATGAAAAACAGAAGGTATTTGATATGTTCTACAGTGGGAATAACGGTGCCGGCGATGGAAGGAGAAGCCTCGGTGTGGGGCTTGCACTTTGTAAGACTATAGTTGAGGCACATGGAGGAATGATAGGTATTGAAGATAATACTCCGTCAGGAACAAGGGCAACATTTTCTGTGCCGGAAGGAAGGGTTGAATTTGATGAATCATAATATTTTGATACTTGTGGTCGAGGATGATGTGACAGTTAGAAATCTCATGAAGACCACTATGAAAGCCAACGGATATCGTTATATAGCTGCGGGAAATGCTAATTCCGCGATTATGGAGGCCGCTTCACACAAGCCTGATATCATTCTCTTAGATCTTGGACTGCCGGATATGGATGGTATTAAAGTAATAGAAAATATCCGTTCATGGACCACTACTCCCATTATCGTGATCAGTGCCAGAAGTGAGGATGAAGATAAGATAGAGGCATTGGATGCCGGTGCCGATGACTATATTACCAAGCCGTTTTCCGTAGACGAACTGCTGGCAAGGATACGGGTCACGGAGCGGAGACTTGACTATATGATAACTAAGGACGGTGAAGAACCGGTTTTTGAAAACGGAGTCTTGAAGATCGATCATGTGGCGGGCTGTGCATATCTTGGAGAAGAGGAGCTGCATTTAACACCTATAGAATATAAACTGCTCTGCCTGTTTGCTTCGCATGTGGGAAAAGTATTGACACATACATTTATAACAAAGGAAGTGTGGGGACAGTGTACTGAATCTAATATTGCCTCCATGAGAGTATATATGGCTAATCTTCGCAAGAAACTGGAAAAGGACGGTGGTGTGCAATATATACAGACGCATATAGGAATCGGTTACCGTATGCTGAAAGTAGAGGCAGATAAATAAAAGAACAGGTATATATGAGGTGTTAAAGAAGGTTATTATTCTAAGATCATATTATTAAGTCAAGAGGCAGATAACATAAGACAGACAGCAGAATAATATAATATTCGGAGAAAAGATTACATATAGTTTGAGTGTCATTTTTTGATTGTACGACTTTTAAATAATCTTTTTATCTTGACAATCTGTGTATAACTGTATATACTGTGTATATAAGCGGAGAGTATATGATTTTTCTATCTTCAACGGATATCTGCCTGCAGTGAAGGGTAACTGCTGCAAAGTCAGAGATGATGATTGTCAGAGGAGTGCTAATTACCTATTATTATACAATAGGCAATTGCGAAACAAAGAAAAAGCGTTTCGCAAACGCCTGATTATTACACAATTACAAGAGGAGAAGATACATGAATGGTTTTAAGTGTAATAACCTTACGAAAAATATGGATAAGTTTGTACTTAGGAATGTGAGCTTTGAGATAGAGCCCGGAATGGTGCTTGGGCTGGTGGGAGTAAATGGTTCCGGCAAGACCACTCTTATCCACACCCTTCTTGGTGCAGGTTCGCATAGATTAACAGATTCTATGGATGAAGGAGAATTCAGTATATACGGATATCATTTTATGAGGGATGTTAAGGAGTACAAAAAGCGAATCGCATACATCCTCTCTGAACCGCCGTTTATCAGCACCATGTATCCGGCAGAGATTGGTGAACTGTATGGTTATTACTATGATACCTTTGATCATGATAAGTATAAGAAGCTGCTGGATGACTATGATATTCCAAAGAATAATAATCTGGAAAAGCTCTCCACAGGACAGCTCCTTAAGCTGCAGCTTGCATTTGCACTGTCTTATGATGCGGCTTTGTATGTGATGGATGAGCCGACGGGCAATCTTGATGTGGATTTCAGGGATGAGTTCTATGAGATAATAAGAGGGCTTTCCGCTGACGGTAAGATGATATTGTTATCAAGTCATATGATCACAGAGCTTGAGACGGTGGCGGACAAGGTGCTGTGGATAACAAGGAAAGATTATGAGAGTAATGTATTCTTCAACGGAACATTGGATGATCTTCTTGAGGAGTATCGTATGGTTGAGGCAGACAG
>JAFUGT010000182.1 GCA_017469275.1 Lachnospiraceae bacterium | reverse complement strand
GAAGTATTCCGTATTGCTGTTTGTACTTGCCGCAGGTGTGGGAATTACATTCTGTGCCGTGTACTTTGGTAAAAACTATGCGGATGCTCCTATTAACAAATCAGTGCTATTTGCAGGATTTGGATGGCTTATGAGCATGGCAATTCTTAGCGGTGCAGCAAAGTATGCTGATAAGCAAAACGCATTTACGGCATGGATGAGTAAAAACAATTTTGGGTTATATGTATTTCATTACCTTGGGATATCAACAGTAGCCCTGCTTCTTGGAAAACCGGGGAATTCTCCGGCAGCTATGGCTTATATTATCAGTCTGATTGCAGGCTTTGTGGTGGCGTATGCCTTGAACGCCGTAATCTCAAGAATCCCCTTCTTCAGATGGGCGGTGCTCGGAATAAAGAAAGAGAGGAAAAACGATGTTTCATGACAATCTGGTAACTCTTAGAAAAATGAAAAATATGACACAGGAAGATATTGCTGAGAAAATCGGTGTTTCTCGCCAATCTGTAGCAAAGTGGGAAACCGGAGAAACTGTTCCTGACTTAGATAAGTGTAAAATTCTTGCGGATATATTTGAAGTGTCGCTGGATGATCTTGCTAATTATGAAGCGGAGAACAGCATGGGTATGGCACTTCCGCCAAAAGGGAAACATCTTTTCGGAATGGTAACTGTAGGTGATAAAGGTCAGATTGTAATCCCTGCCAAGGCAAGAAAGATATTTGATATTTCACCCGGAGATCAGCTTGTGGTACTCGGTGATGAAAGACAAGGTCTTGCTATCATGAAATCAGAAAGTTTCTTAGCTTTTGCTGATGCTGTTAGAAATGGAAAATATGTAGAGTAATAAATGACAGGGAAATATCAACCTATAGATTATGAATGCAATCTTATTCATTCCGGAATCGGAAATGATGCGGATATGCTTCAGGACTATATCAATGGGCAGATGAGCAGATGAAGAATGAATAATAGAAATACTACTCCTGGAGATGGCGAAATCACTTTTACAAACTATAGCGTGATTCGCAAAATGTAAAATGTACATACGAGTTCTAAATAAATATTGCAATTTGATTACAATTGAATTATAATGTTGTTTAGTAACTAAACAATAGGAGCGTTGTATGGAAAACGAGATTCTTCAAGTAGGAATGCGATTGATAAACAAATATAATAACCTCAATAAGAAGGCTCACTACTACGGAGTAGATGTATTACTTTATCCATCAGAAATTCATGTTATAGATGCAATCGGAGATAATAATGATGTTACTACTACTAAACTATCTATGAATCTTGGAATTACAAAAGGTGGTATCTCACAGACCGTTTCAAAGCTTTATGGGAAAGGGCTAATTGATAAGTCTGTAGGAAGTGGAATAAATGAGGTTTATATCTCCCTTACAAAGAAAGGGTTAGTTGCGTATGAGGAACATAAAAAACTTCACAATGTAATGAATAGTAGGTTGAGTGCATTCTTCGAAGGAATAGATGATAAAAGCCGTGATAATATAATAGGCTTGATGCATATTATAGACGAAGAACTGACGAGAATGGAGGAAAACAATGATTTTTGAGACCATAGGTGACAGAAAGAATCCGGTAATTATTATGTTAAATGGTTCTTTTTCTACCGGAGCGGGATTAAGTCATATAGCAGAAATGGTATCTGATAAATATTATATCATTCTTCCTACATATGACGGACATCACGAAGGTGGGGGAATATTTACAACAAGATTAGAGCAGGCGAAGAAAATTATTGAATACTTAAAGAAAGAGAATATACAACATATTGCGCTGATTCAAGGCGCATCTATGGGTGCGGAGGTCGCCCTTACTTTGGCATCACTGTTAATTAAAACGAATATTCAAGTGGATAAATATCTGTTTGATGGAGGACCATTTTTTCACTTTCCGAAATGGTTTCGTTTGGTTATGCGGTTCAAATTCAGAAGTATGGTGCATCAGGCACAATACGGGTCTTTAGAAGAAATAATAGAGAGGTTTTCAAATAACCGAATGGTACAGTGGATGATACATGGGGATATTTCTCCGTATAAATGGTTCATAAAAGGACTTGCTGATGCAGCACCATATATGTCTGACGAATCGATTAATAATGAGAGTGATGCCTGTTATACATTTGATTATCCGTCAGTACCGATAGAAGAACAGAAGAAGTATATCTTTATATGGTCAAAAAATGAACCGGCCTTTAAGTCGTATAAAAACGTAAAAAAGTATTATCCGTACGCAAAGTATAGTAGTCCGGGCGAACTTGGCCATTGCGGATTTATTTCAAGACAACCTGAAAGATATGCACGATTTTTAAATAAACTTGCAAAAAATAACTGATATTGTAAGGAACTTGTGGTGTTCTTTTTGATGCCATGAGACATTTTGAGATGATATAAATATGTAGCGAAATTTAATACATTTTCAGAGGTGTGAAAGAATAGGCAGGTGTATGATATACTCAAATATATGCCTGTCGCGTATTTTTTTTTGAAGAAGTGATTTGAATCGATCGGGAAAATGAAGTATAATTGTAAAAATTATATATTAATACGGAGGTGCGTTATGGATATCAAGACAAGTATTGAAAATGTTGTTAATAAGGTAAAGGATGATCCTGAATTCACAAAGGAATTCCAGAGCAATCCGGAGAAGGCGGTTGAGAAGGTTCTTGGCGTGGATATTCCTGATGGAGCGGTAGATCAGGTGGTTGCAGGTGTTAAGGCTAAGGTTGCGGGAGATAAAGTCGGCGGTGCGTTTGATGCAATTAAGAAGATGTTTTAGAGCGTGGTGAAGATTATGAGAAAAATTACTTTGGGGCGAACAGGAATAACCACTCCCCAGAATGCATTTGGTGCGTTGCCAATACAACGGGTGGATACGGGAACAGCGGTCAAACTGTTGCATAAGGCATATGATGGGGGAATGACCTTCTTTGACACTGCGAGAGCATATTCTGACAGTGAGGAAAAAATCGGAGAAGCTTTTCATGATATGCGTGATAAGATATATATTGCTTCAAAGACTATGGCTAAGAATCCTGAGGATTTTTCTAGGGATTTGGATACAACTCTTAAGAATCTTAAGACGGATTATCTTGACATTTATCAACTTCACTGTGTAGACCGGTGCTATCGTCCCGGGGATGGAACAGGTATGTATGAGGCCCTGGTCAAGGCAAAGGAAGAAGGCAGGATTCGTCACATTGGGATAACTGCTCACAAGATTGGGATAGCGGAGGAGATTGTAGAAAGCGGACTTTATGAGACTTTACAGTTCCCTTTTTCGTACCTTGCTACTGATAGGGATATTGCTTTGGTAAATGCATGTGTCGGAGCCGGCATGGGCTTTATTGCAATGAAAGGTCTTTCCGGAGGATTACTTAATAATTCAAGAGCATGTATGGCATTTATGTGTCAGTATGACGTTCTGCCAATCTGGGGAATACAACGTGAGGATGAGTTAGAAGAGTGGTTGTCTTTCTTTGATGAGAATGTTGCGATGACTCCGGAACTACAGGCTATAATAGATAAAGACAGGACGGAGCTTTTGGGAGATTTCTGTCGCGGTTGTGGCTATTGTATGCCTTGTGCTGTGGGGATTCAGATTAATCAGTGTGCAAGGATGTCGCAGATGATAAGAAGAAGTCCGTCTGCTAATTGGTTGTCAGAGCAATGGCAGGAAGAGATGATGAAGATAGAAAAATGCATTAACTGTGGTGCATGTATGAAACATTGTCCGTATGAGTTGAAGACTCCGGAGCTTTTAAGAAAGAATCTGGCGGACTATAAAGATATTCTCGCTGGGCGTGTAATTGTGTGAAATTCAATCCGTAAGAGAGCAGGGAAAGTATTCGTGATTAGAATACTTTCCCTCTTTTGCGCTCTTTGCGGTATACGTTTCTAACGGGTGAAAGGCCCGGGTGCGACCTGTTAGTGGGAGGATTGGAAACAATGGAAGGATTTTGATTGAAGCTGCTACATTGGAGAGCAGAACTCTGCTGAAAAAACCGCATACGGATGTTGGGAAAATATGATGTTATTGATAAATATTAACGATTAAATATTGAGATTATAAACTGTATATAATTGTAAAAATGTGGTATTATACATTTATACATTAGGCAATTACCTAATTTATACATCATTGAAAGGGGCAATAATATAAAATGAAAAATTATTTTGATCTTACAGGACAAGTGGCAGTTGTTACAGGTGCATCTACCGGACTGGGAGTACAGATGGCTAAAGCACTGGCTAATCAGGGAGCTGATATTATATGTATGGCAAGACGTCAGAATCTTATTGATGAGGTTGCTGCCGAAATTTCCAAAGAATTTGGTGTTAAGGCGGTAGGAATAAAATGCGATATAACAGATACTGATAATGTCAATGAAGCAGTTGATACAATTATGAAAGAATTTGGGCGCATAGATATTCTTATAAATAATGCCGGTACGGGTGGAGTTACCCCGGCAGAGGATGTCCCGGATGAGATGTTCTATAATGAGGTTAATATTGACCTTTTCGGTTCTTTCCGCGTGGCGAGAGCAGTGGCTAAAAAAGCTATGATTCCGGCGCAGTATGGTCGTATAATCAATATCGCATCTATGTACGGCATGGTCGGTAATAAGATTGCTCCTTCGTCTCCTTATCATGCAGCAAAGGGAGGGGTGGTCAATCTTACAAGAGCCCTTGCAGCAGAGTGGGGTAAATATAAGATTACGGTCAATGCCATATGCCCGGGATATTTCTACACACCGTTGACAAAAGAAACTTTAGACAGTGATTTCTTTCAGGCAAACGCAAAAGCGTTTATACCACTTGAAAGATATGGTAATGAGGGTGAACTTGATACTGCGGCGTTGTTCCTTGCTTCACCGGTCTCAACCTATACGACAGGTGTTATCCTGCCGGTTGATGGTGGGTACACATCTATGTAGACATGCTACGGGGAGCGGTTGGCTTCGACATTTATATCCTGTAATAATATGAATAAAAGTGCTTTTCTCGTATTAATAATCGGGAAAAGCATTTTTTAAATATTCTCATTTAACCCAAAAGATGTTATAATCAATGATATAAATGATAGGAGAAAGGGTATATGTTAGATGTAAAAGGAAAATGGGCTTTAGTTACAGGAGCAGCCAGAGGAATCGGATATGGAGTTGCTATGTGCCTTGCAGAACATGGATGTAACCTTATTTTACAGGGAAGAACAAAAGAACATTGTGATAAAGTGCTTGCTGACGTTAAAGCTCTTGGCGTTTCTGCTTTCGTTGTAAGTGCGGAATTTTCCGACCTCGAACAGGTTGAAAATATGCTTAAAGATATAGATGACTTAAATGTTCCGGTGGATATTATTCTCAACAATGCGGGAATACAGGTGGCATACAGAACGGAATATCTTAAGACGCCGGCGTCGGATTATGAGGAGAGTTTCAAGATTAACACGATAGCTCCCATGATGATACTGTATCATTTTCTTCCAAAGATGGAAGAGAGAGGCTTTGGAAGGATTGTCAATACTACGAGCGGAATCAGGCTTGAGCCTGAACAGGCGGGATATTCTGCCAGCAAAGCGGCGCTTGACAAAGTAACAACAGATCTTGCTGAGAAATATGATGGAACGGACATATGTATCAATATTACGGATCCGGGTTGGTGCAGGACAGATCTTGGTGGACCGAAAGCTCCAAATTCTCCTGAAAGCTCGCTTCCCGGAGTTGTGATAGGCGCATTCATAGATGACAAGAAATCAGGAAGAAATTTTGCTGCGCCGGATTTTCATGGACTTACTTTGGAAGAGGCTGTTAAAAAGGCGCAGGAGAATTATCCGAGATATACGGGAACAATCGGGTTTTAGAGGAGAAGTCCGCTATATTAATAATGGGCTAAAGTTTTGAGATGAGTAATAAAGTTAACTGGAATAACAATCATGTAAAAGGAATACTTTGCATACTTGCAGCAGCTGTTGGGTTTTCATTTATGACCTTCTTTGTGAGAATATCCGGAGATTTGCCCACCATGCAGAAAGCATTTTTTCGGAATGCTTTTGCAGCTGTGGTTGCAATAATACTTCTTGCGAAAGAGGGAAAAGGTTTTAATATTGCAAAAGGCAACCGCCTGGATATTTTTTTCAGGTGTCTTTTTGGAACCTCCGGATTGATATGTAATTTCTATGCAATTGACCATCTTGGAATAGCGGATGCGAATATGCTCAACAAATTATCTCCGTTTTTTGCAATTCTGGTCTCAATTCCACTTCTTAAGGAAGTTCCGTCAAAAGTGGATGTGACTACTACAATAATTGCTTTTATAGGTGCGTTGTTTATTATCAGACCTACAGGCGGTGCGGAAGCGATACCTGCGCTTTTGGGATTGTACGGCGGCTTTGGCGCCGGAACAGCCTATGCCTTTGTAAGAAAACTGGGAAAGAAAGGTGAGCGCACTCCCATAATAGTCATGTGCTTTTCTGTTTTCTCATGTCTGGTAACGGGACCGTTTCTTATATTTGATTTTCACCCCATGACAATTAAACAGTTTATGTTTTTGATGCTTGCGGGAGTTGGAGCTTCCATAGGACAGTTTGGAATTACAACGGCATACAAATATGCACCGGCTAAAGAAATATCGGTTTTTGATTACACTCAGGTTATTTTTGCTGCTATGTGGGGAATGCTATTTCTTAATGAGATACCGGTTCCCTTAAGCATTGTGGGATATGTGATAATAATCGGTATGGCGGTTCTTCGGTGGTATTACAATCTTCACCATTTAGACTGATGGAGAATTGTAGGAAGCCCCTGTATACGCAATTTGCTTTTTTGTAAAATTGTGATATACTGTCAGAAGTGTTATATTTAGAAGAAAATGAGCCCTTGATGATAGGTGATAATAAAGGATTTATTCTAATATATTCAGGAAGGAAACGAATAATGGAAAGAGTCGACCTGCAACATGATGTTTTGAAACAGTTGATTTCGTATAGCGAGAATCTTATCCCTGCATTGCAGAATCTTATAGAGGAACTTCGTGGAGAAGAGAAGGAAGATACAAGTGACTATCTCAATGAAGTGATAACCGGCATTAATTGGGAGATTGAAGTATATAATCAATGCGCAGATATAATCAATGAGCGCAGCAGTTATATAGATAAAAAAACTATGATTACAGCGGTTAAGAATCTGGGAACATCTCTTGGCAGCGCTGATTATAAAGTGGTTGCTGATTGTCTGGAAGAAGATTTTATTCCGTTTCTCAACAAATTGGCTTTGGTTGCCAAGATGATAGTGGGAGATAATGTGTGAACGTGGATTTAGGTGTTTCAAAGAAATTAGGTTTATTTCCGGTTTGTTAAGAAAGTATTGTTTATTTGACGTTAGAGATGATATAGCAAATAGCGAAAGAGCCTCGGAGGTTTCCGGGGCTCTTATCTGTAGTCGTTGAATAACAGACCTGAATATTTTGATGGATTGTAAGGGTTTGGATAAGTTCCGGTAGTGTTAGGGTATGTAACCACTACTTTGTCCACATAATCTAACGGATTAAGTGTCATCTTACCGGTTGCTTTTTCCAAATCTTTCTTGAAATCGGATATCTTGTCATTAAACAATGTCTGTATTCGGGTACTTGAAAACAATTCATCTTCATCGGTCTTGATTAAATGTCCGTTGTCATCAATATTAAGTCCTGCGGCCTTAAGTTCATCTGCATGCCGATTGGCCACATTGGTAATATCGCGATATAGTCGGTTGGCGCCATGTTGATCTTCATTTTTGGCAAGATCTACCAATGCATTGTAGGAATTCAGGAAATCCGTAATCTTATCCGATAATTTGTCTTCATCAGGAACGTATCCTATGTGTATCGGTTCGTCATTGGTTGATAAAAGATCTATATCCATCGAATGATTAAGCGATATTCTGTTGCTTACGGAGGTGTGCAGAGTGTCATTGATGTAAAATTCCGCATTAGAGGGAGCTGTCTCAATTTGCTGAACACCTAATACTGAAGATATATCATTCTCAAGATATGACTCATCAAATCTGAATATGACATCTCCGTTCTCCGGTTTGCCCACATCCTCTGAGCGAAGTACTAAAGCACTGGTACCATCCATACGATTGCTTCTCACGGTTGCTCTGATACCGATATCATTGTCATTAATGGCACTTGCCAGGTTGCGCTGAATCTCTATGTTGGTGTCGTTGTCATGTATATTCATATGGAAAGTGTACTCATTGTCATTGACTGCTATGCCAAATGAATAACTGCCCGGATTAATTGATAACTCACCTGAAGGAAGGTAATATCCAACATTGGTCTGCCCCTTTGCGAGAGAGTTGACCTGAAGGGTTAAATCTTCTGGGAGTTCCTCTGAGGCATCATCACGAAGTCTTGCATACGCAACTTTCTCATTGCTTGATACCGCTTTCATCTCTGAGAGACTGTTGTTGTCTCCGCCGCTAAGAGAATCACTCTCGGCCTCTAATGCCATCGCAGCTTCCTTGATTCCGATCGCGTAAGCCTGAATATGATCGGAGAAGGTAAACTTATAAAGCGGTGAATCTTTATTCTGTTTGACCATATTCTGATATACAGATTTCAAATCATCTTTTTTGTGGGATGAATTAGACTTTTGATTATTCCGCGGTTGCAGAATCTGCGTACTATAATAATTATAGACGTTATTAAGATTAACCATAACAGTTACCTCCTTCCTTGGATATTGGCTTAAAGAGAACCTTGGGAATAACTCCAATCCTTTGGGGCTACTATCCCATGATTTAATATAATTATAGACATTATATCCTATATAAACGGTTGTGTCTATAGGTGAAAGTGCCAAAGATTTACACACATAAACCTAGATATATTGTGCAAAAACACAACAAAAAGAACGGAAATACTAGTTTTATCGAAAATGTAATTTTGGCAAATAATTAATTTGGCGAAAAAAACAGGTTGACATCATTTATTATATATGGTATTGTATTTCGCGATGAACTGCCGAAGACAGCAGGTACCATTTATGGTGTAAGCAAAGCGCCTGCCGAGGAAGAGTTATGAATCGTAATTATGACGTTTCACTCCGTGTCTTTTGGCATGGAGTTTTCTTTTTATATATGTGCAGTCATCACTACAATTATAAGGAGGCACAGATACGATGGCAAAGGTAGAATTAAAGCAGCCTATCGTGGAAGAGATCAAAGCTCAGCTTGATGGCGCACAATCAGCAGTGCTCGTTGACTATCGTGGTCTTACTGTAGAGCAGGATACAAAGCTTCGTAAAGAACTTCGTGAAGCCGGTGTTATCTACAAGGTTTATAAGAACACTATGGTACGTTTTGCTATTGATGGTACAGAGTTTGAGCCTTTGAAGGATCAGTTGGAAGGACCTAACGCAATCGCTATCTCAAAAGATGATGCAACTGCACCTGCAAGAATCCTTGCAAAATTTGCTAAGAGCGCAGAGGCATTGGAGGTTAAATGCGGTATTGTAGAGGGTACATTCTACGATCAGGCAGGAATGAAGACTATTTCCAGCATTCCATCAAGAGAAGAACTTCTCTCAAAGATGCTTGGAAGCTTACAGTCACCTATTACCAATTTTGCAAGAGTTCTTAATCAGATTGCAGAAAAAGGTGATGGAGCAGCTGAAACAACAGAGGCTTAAAACAGGTTCTGTTTCAGTTGACAGTTTGATCTGTATCCTATGAGATATAGATTACACAATCAAAATTATTATATTAATATGGAGGATTTAATAATGACTACTCAGGAATTTATTGAAGAGATCAAGAAGTTAAGTGTTTTAGAGTTAAATGAATTAGTTAAGGCTTGTGAGGAAGAGTTTGGCGTTTCTGCAGCAGCAGGTGTTGTAGTTGCAGCAGCAGGCGGTGCAGCAGGCGGAGAGGCAGCAGCTGAGAAGGATGAGTTCGATGTAGAGCTTACAGAAGTTGGTGCTAACAAGGTTAAGGTTATCAAGGTTGTTCGTGAGGTAACAGGTCTTGGACTTAAAGAAGCTAAGGAAGTTGTTGATGGCGCACCTAAGGTTGTTAAGGAGGGTGCTTCTAAGGCAGAGGCTGAGGACATCAAGACTAAGTTAGAGGCTGAGGGTGCTAAGGTTACTCTTAAATAATTAAAATGTATTTGTGTCCAAAGGTGCAACGGATTGTCTGTTGCACCTTTTCTTTCTATGTTTAACGTATCTACTATATATAGTCTGACGATGATGGTCGGACACAACATCTTCTGTATTTGAAAAAATCTTGTCAATACCCAAAAATATTTGTTGACACTGGAAATTCTTGGTGGTAGAATAGTAGAATGTGATTATTGTGGGTATCTATCCTCAATAACCATTTCAACTATTATATCAAGGGGTGAAAACGTCAATGGAAAAGAACAGAATCAGTCCTGTGAAAGCGGGAAAAGGAATCCGAATGAGTTATTCCAGACAAAAGGAAGTACTTGAGATGCCTAATCTCATCGAAGTCCAGAAGGACTCGTATCAGTGGTTCCTGACTGCGGGACTCAAAGAGGTGTTCGATGATATTTCTCCGATTACTGATTATTCAGGTCAGCTCAGTTTGGAGTTTGTAGACTTCCAGCTCTGTGAAGAGGATAAGAAGTACACAATTGGAGAATGTAAAGAGAGGGATGCTACATATGCTGCTCCTCTGAAAGTTAATGTACGTCTTCATAATAAAGAGACGGACGAGATTAACCAGCATGACATTTTTATGGGAGATCTTCCTTTGATGACAGAGACCGGTACCTTCGTTATTAATGGTGCTGAGCGTGTTATCGTTAGTCAGTTGGTTCGTTCACCTGGCATTTATTATGCAATCAGTCATGACAAGTTAGGAAAAACTCTCTATGCATGTACAGTAATTCCTAATCGTGGTGCATGGCTTGAGTATGAAACAGATTCAAATGACGTTTTTTATGTACGTGTAGATAGAACCAGAAAGGTACCGATTACTGTACTCATCCGTTCTTTGGGAGTCGGAACCAATGAAGAAATCAAGGAATTGTTTGGAGATGAGCCCAAGATCCTTGCAAGTATAGAAAAGGATCCATCTACAAATTATGAGGATGGCCTTTTAGAGTTATATAAGAAGATACGTCCGGGTGAGCCTCTTGCGGTGGAAAGCGCAGAGAGTCTTATCAATGCAATGTTCTTTGATCCGAGACGTTATGATCTTGCGAAGGTTGGACGTTATAAGTTCAACAAGAAGCTGGCGTTAAAGAATCGTATTGCAGGACATGTTCTTGCAGAAGACGCTGTAAGTCCGGTTACAGGAGAGATTATTGCTAAGGCGGGCGAGAGACTTACAAGAGAGTCTGCTCAGGCAATACAGTATGCTGCTGTTCCGTATGTAATGATTCAGACGGAGACACGCAATGTCAAAGTTCTCTCTAATATGATGGTTGATATAAATGAGTATGTTGACTTTGATACAAAAGAACTTGGAGTTACCGAGGAAGTATTTTACCCTATTCTTGCTCAGATGTTGGAAGAGTATAAAGATGAGGAAGAATTAAAGCGTGCTATCAAGAGAGACATTCATGATCTTATCCCTAAGCATATTACCAAGGAGGATATTCTTGCATCAATAAGTTATAATATCCATCTTGAGTATGGTATCGGTAATGATGATGATATTGACCACTTGGGTAACCGTCGTATAAGAGCTGTCGGTGAACTTTTACAGAATCAGTATCGTATAGGTCTTTCCAGACTTGAGCGTGTTGTAAGAGAGAGAATGTCAACACAGGATATTGAGACTATTACACCACAGTCGCTTATCAACATTAAACCGGTTACTGCTGCGGTTAAGGAGTTCTTCGGAAGTTCTCAGTTGTCGCAATTTATGGATCAGAATAATCCGCTTTCAGAATTAACACACAAGAGACGTCTTTCGGCACTTGGTCCCGGTGGTCTTTCGAGAGATCGTGCCGGATTCGAGGTTCGAGACGTTCATTATACACATTACGGAAGAATGTGTCCTATTGAGACCCCTGAAGGTCCTAATATCGGACTTATCAATTCTCTTGCAACTTATGCAAGAATTAACCAGTACGGATTTGTTGAGGCTCCATACAGGAAGCTTGACAAGACGGATCCAAAGAATCCTATCGTAACTGATGAGGTTGTATATCTCACAGCTGATGAAGAGGACAATTATGTAGTTGCTCAGGCTAATGAGCAGATTAACCCGGATGGAACTTTTGTGCGCTCACGTATCGCAGGTCGTTTCCGCGAAGAGACTGCCGAGTTTGATCGCGAGAGAGTGGACCTTATGGATGTATCGCCTAAGATGGTGTTCTCTGTAGCTACTTCGATGATTCCTTTCCTGGAGAATGATGATGCTAACCGTGCTCTTATGGGCTCTAACATGCAGCGTCAGGCCGTACCGCTTCTCAAGACGGAAGCACCTATAGTAGGTACAGGTATGGAAGAGAAAGCTGCGGTTGACTCCGGAGTTTGTATAATCGCAAAACACGACGGTGTCGTTGAGAGATCTACAAGTAAAGAGATAGTTGTTAAATGTGATGATGGAACCAAAGATACTTATGAAGTAATCAAATTTGCCAGAAGTAACCAGGGTAACTGTATGAATCAGAGACCTATCGTTAATAAGGGTGACAGAGTTAAAGCCGGTGAGGTTATTGCCGACGGTGCGTCAACAGCAGGTGGTGAGATTGCTCTTGGTAAGAATCCTCTTATCGGTTTCATGACCTGGGAAGGTTATAACTACGAGGATGCAGTACTTCTTAGTGAGAGATTGGTTCAGGAGGATGTATATACTTCTGTTCACATTGAGGAATATGAGGTGGACGCAAGAGATACCAAGTTGGGACCTGAAGAGATTACAAGAGAGCTTGCAGGTCAGTCTCAGGATCTTCTCAAAAACCTTGATGAGAATGGTATAATCCGTATCGGTGCAGAGGTTCGTGCCAATGATATTCTTGTTGGTAAGGTTACTCCTAAGGGAGAGACGGAACTTACAGCAGAGGAGAGATTGCTTCGTGCAATCTTCGGAGAGAAGGCGAGAGAGGTTAGAGATACATCATTAAGAGTACCTCATGGCGCTTTCGGTATCGTTATGGATACTAAGATGTTTACAAGAGAGAATGGTGACGAGCTTCCACCGGGAGTTAACAAATCCGTTCGCGTATATATTGCCCAGAAGAGAAAGATCAGCGTAGGTGATAAGATGGCTGGTCGACATGGTAACAAGGGTGTTATTTCCCGTATCCTTCCTGTGGAGGATATGCCGTTCCTTCCTAACGGACGTCCGCTTGATATCGTGCTTAATCCTTTGGGTGTGCCTTCACGTATGAATATCGGACAGGTGTTGGAGGTTCATTTAGGACTTGCGGCTAAAGCGCTTGGCTTCAAGATTTCAACTCCTGTATTTGACGGAGCAGGTGAGGAAGATATCATGGAAACTCTTGAGATGGCTAATGATTACGTCAATACAGAGAGGGAAGAATTTGATAAAAAATGGAGAAGTCAGGTAGCTGACGAGGTTATGGACTACTTATATGAGAACCGTGACCACAGAGAAGAGTGGAAGGGAGTTCCGATTAACCGTACAGGTAAAGTTACACTTCGTGACGGACGTACAGGTGAGGAATTCGATTCTCCTGTAACTATTGGTTTCATGCATTATCTGAAACTTCATCATTTGGTTGACGATAAGATTCATGCCCGTTCAACTGGACCATATTCATTGGTTACTCAGCAGCCACTTGGCGGTAAAGCTCAATTCGGTGGTCAGCGTTTCGGAGAGATGGAGGTTTGGGCCCTTGAGGCCTTCGGTGCAAGCCATGTGCTCCAGGAGATACTAACTATCAAGTCGGATGATACAGTAGGTCGTTCAAAGGCTTACGAGGCAATTGTCAAGGGCGAACCGATGCCTACACCAGGTATCCCAGAGTCTCTTAACGTGTTGCTGCACGAATTGCGTGGTCTTGGTTTGAGTATCACTCTTGATTAAAGGTGTTAATAAGTAAAACGAAAAAAGTAAAATTGATATATGGCTTTCAAGAAAGATTCAAAAGTAAAGAATAATTTTACGAAGATTACCATCGGACTCGCATCTCCGGAGGAAAT
>JAFUGT010000181.1 GCA_017469275.1 Lachnospiraceae bacterium | reverse complement strand
TAAGTCAGCAAACTTGGGACTATGCCCAAAGGAGAATGGCAAAAACATATTTAATTGTGGGAGCTGTGTATACTATTATTTCAGCAATTGTAAATATCATCTTATTTAAACACGGTATAAAAGTGGATAAGCTATGGCTTGTAGTTGGAGTTATTGTTTTAGTGCAGTGTACAGCACCATTAATAGAGTATGTGCTTGTAGAAAACGGATTAAAACGTAAGTTTGATCAGAATGGGAATATGCGACAATAGATTGAATATTTAGCAATTGCGTGATAGGAATGGGATATATGAGTTTAACGTAGTGTATTTCTGTTTGCACTTATGGCGAGTTTGATAAAGACAATTTGAAGTTAAAGAAAGGGTGACAGCATATGACAATAGAAGAAATCCTCCGTGGTGAGTCAAAAGACCTGGAGTTCAAAGAAAAACTGCCGGAAGACAGTAAAAAATATATGAAGACGATTGTTGCCTTTTCTAATGGTGATGGTGGCAGACTTATCATTGGTGTCAATGATGACAGAGAGGTTGTGGGAGTTGAACAGACAGCTGTTTTTAGCATGATTGATAAGATTACCAATGCTATAAGCGATAGTTGTGAACCTTTGATTATTCCGGATATTGCACCACAAGCAGTGGGAGATAAAACGGTTATCGTGGTCGAAATCAGCGCAGGACGGCAAAGACCTTATTATCTTAAATCTCTTGGAATGGATAAGGGTACTTTTATCCGTACAGCTGGTTCTACGCGGCTTGCTGACAGACCATTTATCCAGGAAATGTACTATGAGGATGAGAACAGATCCTTTGATAATGTTGTGAATAAAGACATTGAAGTAACAGATGCGGATATCAAGAGTTTCTGTGAGGACATGAAAAAAGAGGCACAACGTAATTGTATGGACGAGAAAGACGCTAAAAAGGTTAAGACGCCTACCAAGAATAACCTGATAACTTGGGGAATTCTTAAGGAAGAAAATGGAGTTGTTCGCCCAACGTATGCATATTATTATCTGAGAGGTTTAGATGGCGTAATGTCTCAGATTCAGTGTGCTGTATTTAAAGGCAATACACGTGGAATTTTTGTAGATAAAAGAGAGTATGAGGGTAATCTATGGGAACAGGTAGAGCAGGCTTATCAGTTTGTCCTTCGTAATATTCATCTTGGAGCAAGGATTAAGGGGATTCACAGACAAGATGTTTATGAGCTGCCACCGGAGAGTATACGAGAGCTTATTATCAATGCTGTTGTTAACTGCAGTTTTCTACAGAGAAGTCTTGTACAGGTGGCAATATATGATAACAGGCTTGAAATCTCATCTCCTGGTGGACTGATGCCGGGAGTTACAATTGAGAAGATGAAAGAAGGTTTTTCAAAGGTTAGAAATCATGGCATCGCGAATGCTTTTGTTTATATGAATCTTATTGAACAATGGGGAAGCGGTATTCCAAAGATATTGTCACAGACCAAAGAGTATGGACTTCCAGAGGTTGAGTTTATCGATATGGGAATTGCCCTTAGGGTTAATATGTATCGTGCTCTTCCGGAAGATGAAAAACAAGCGATAAAAGCAAGCAATAAAAAACAAGCGATAAGCGATAATTCTAAGCGACAAACGATAAAAGTGAGCGATAGTAGAAATATGTTTGCAGAATATATGTCGCAACATGGTGCTTCTACAACAGCTGAAATGGCCGAATTTTCTGGTCTTAGTCCGCAGAGAACAAGGGCAATTTTGTCAAAAATGGTAGATGATGGAATTATAATTGCGGAAGGGTCAAATAAAACTAGAAAATATCGATTGCAATAATCAAGCAATAACATCTAATCGAATATTAAGTTGATATAATTATAGGCTCCCGTGTATTTCCGCGGGAGCTCTTTTAAAATTGTTAAAAATAAAGATAATAATGATTGTATCAGGTTTATAATAATGATAAAATGAAGATGAATAATAATGTCTGGAAGCCTCGGAGGTGTTGGTATGGAGAAAGTAGAACAAAATATTAAAAAAATAACCGTGTTTGTGCTGGCAGTTACTATGATTGCAGGTTTTGTAGCAATATGTGGAATGACTTCTGTCAGTTCAGCTAAGAAGTCCGGTTCTGTAAAAACAGTCAATGTCAAGAATGCAAAAAAGGGAATGAAGATTACTTCGGGTAATTATATATATAAGATTACATCAATATCCAAGAAAAAAAGTACAGTCAGTGTTGTGTCACTGACAGGAAAGGCGAAGAAGAAACTCACCAAAGTAGTTATCCCCAAGACTGTCAAAATCAAATCAAAAAAAGGTAAAAATAAAGGGACATATTCATATAAGGTTACAGCTATAGCGAAAAAAGCGTTTAAAAATAATAAGAAAATTACAAATGTTACCATTGGCTCAAATGTTGAAACGATTGAAAAAGATGCTTTTTCAGGATGCGCAAAACTTAAGAAGGTTGTATTAAGCAAATCCGTGAAGACTATTAATGAGGCGGCATTTGCAGGTGATAAGAAGCTTACTGAAGTTGTAATACCTAATGATTCCTGTCTTGAGGTGATTGATAAGAATGCATTTAAGGGTTGTGTTAAATTAAAAAATATCAATCTTGCAAATGCAAAGAAACTTAAGGTGCTTGATGAGAGTGCATTTAGTGATACCGACATTGACAAAGATGAATTGGATAAGGCAAAAGAAAAGGTTGATGATAATAAGTATTCATATGAAATAATTCCTCTGATGGCTCCGTTTAATTCTTATTTTTACATAAAGACTGATAATCCCGACCCGGATACGTTCCGATTCGTTGATGAGAGTTCAGTGTATGCCGAAGAAAATGAAACAGGTAGTATATCGGTTAGTGATACATATTTTGCTGATGTTAAATACGAAAATGTTGATACGAAGCGTGTCAAGGGTGGATATATCGCAAGCGGCAGCAATACTGATGGAGGATTGTTAAAGGTTCAACTGGCAAAGGTTACAGGCTCTCATAATGTATATAATTTAACAACGGGGGAGACGAGGGTTGAAAAAGATTATGAATATAAGGATACTGATATAACGGTTAAAGTTCCTGAACTTAAGAATGTAGTGGATTATCTTATTTCAACCTTTGGAGATAATAGTAAATCTTACTTTGATAATCTGTCCGGAATTCAAAAGGGATTCAGTTCTCAATGTTTATACAGTGGTACCTATGTTTTGGGCGATCTGAAAAAGAGTGAAAGTGTACCGTATTATGGATTATCCACATCTCCGCATGCAGATCAGGCGTTATATATGCAGAGTCCATATTACAGAACTGATAGTAAGGCTATGCTTGTATCCGCACTGTACCCCATGAGATATGATTCTATCGGTTTTCCTTCGATAATGTCAAGTGTGGCTAAAAAACTTAACAGTCAGGCGAAAGTGTCATGGGATTCGTATTCGCATTATATTGTCAATGTCACTTATAATGGCGAGACCAAATCTTTTGGGGGACAAGGAAATGGCGGCGGTCAGGGTATAGAGGCTGAACAGATAAAGTATTGGTATAGCTTTGATGGTTCAAAAGATGATGCGTATAATAATTGTAACCTTGCTGATGTTGAAAAAATGAACAGGGAATATGGTTCACTTACTGTCAGCGAAGAACCGGAGAATGATAAGCCTACATGGGCATCGATCCGCAGTACTGTTGGAACAGATGGTGCTTATGTTAAGCTTGTATTAATTACATCGATTTTTGGTGGAAGTTCAAGCGGATATTCATATCTATATGACAATGGAAGCACTTCTGAGGGCTGGGGTACACAAAGTTCCGGAGCAGTGGGATGCATTTCGAATGCTTGGTTTGATGGCAGATATTTTAATAATTGGGAATATTATTATCCGGGAGTGACTTTTAAAGAAACCGTTGAAAACGTATCACCTTCTATAATACTTAAGGATGTCACGATCAAATTGCCTGATGATGGTAAGAAATATTACTTTAATTATTCTGCAATTGATACCGTTGAAAAATACAATCCGGATACCGGAGTATGGAAAGGTATGATGACCTATCGTTATGATTCTGATAGCAAGACATGGAAGGCGAGTATCCTGAACAGTGTTAAGTATCGTGAGGACGGTTCTTGGAAGTATAAGGCAATTGAAGATCAGACATTCATTGACGATTGTACCATTACCATGGATGAAGCTCTGGCTCTTAATCTGGATTCAAACACGAATGTAGAACCCTCAAGTTATTATATATATGACAGGGAAACCAAACCGGGGACATATTATTCTGCAAAGTAAATGGGGCAACTCATTGGGAGGTGGGAATTTGAGTAGAATCTATAAAGGAATAATATACAATATTGTAATGGCGCTATCATTGCTTTCTGTTTTTCTTTCACCTTTTACCACTATGAATGTTAAGGCAGGAACTCCGTCTCTGCGTGAAAATGTTCCCGGAACTCTTGGGGCAGGAAACATTGTCATAGGAGTGGAGGGTATGGATTACACCTCTGATGAAGCAGCGTTATTAGCCAAAATAAATGCTGCCAGAAAGGATGCCTGTGAAAACGGCGTCACTCCGGATCCAAGAAATCCGTCCAGAAAGTTGCAGGCCTCTGATTATGTGGAGATAAAGCTCGGTGATAGTTGCAGAAAAGCAGCCCGTATAAGAGCCTGTGAGGCTGCTCTCAAAATGGCTCATGAAAGACCGATAGGAGTTGAATGTCTTTCAATTCTTAAAGCATTTAATCCCGGAAATTTGGCAAGGGCAGAGAACCTTGCATGGGATTCAATAGCAGAATCCAATGTTGATCTGTGGATTAACGAGAAGAACGCATATCTCGGAAAGGAGACCGGACAGACAGGTCATTATGCATCATTGATCAATCCTGATTACAAGTATACGGGCATGGCTACATTTAATCCCCAAAATGACACCAGTGAATATGACTGGGCCTGTACAGCGGGACAATATTCCTCTGATGATACTCCGGTTACTTTGGAAACTGCAAAGAGTGAAGAAGTGATCCAGAAGATTGAGATTCCTGTATCTACAGTAACCGACGTCACAATTCCCGGTGATTCCTTATTGAAGAAGGGAGATAAAGCAGATCTTTGTTTGCTTGTAGGAGCAAAGTATACGACAGAAGTATCAACCAATTCAGTCTCTTTATGTCCTGTGTATGAGGGCGTGACCTGGACTACTTCCGATGATTCTGTATTATCAATAGATTCTAAAGGACATATTGAGGCAAATAAAGAAGGGGAGGCCTCGATAACCGCAACAATAGGAACAGGCTCGGGGGTTATTGCATTTACTAAGGCTTATATCGTTGCGGATTCATCGGTAACAATAACCGGTGTTGAGGCTCCTGCCATGATTAACGTCGAGTCAGACAGAAAGCCGGAACTTCCGGTTACGGTTAAGGCTAACCTTAGCAATGGTAAGAAGGCGGATGTGGAAGTTGTCTGGAATAGCTATGATGAGAGCAAGCTGCTCACATATTTTGAAAGCAGAGAGTTTGATATCACAGGTAAGGCTAAGGGACTGGATGTAACGCAGAAGATTCATGTCAATGCTGCGGAAATGACAGGTACATACACCAATCCTTCAGTTATAACTACCGAGCCGGGAGTGGAACCAACGTATCCCAAAGCGTGTGTAGGAATGTCCAATGGCTATGCGTTTCAGGATATTGATGTAATCTGGGAAGAGGAATCTCTGGAATATTACAAGAATGAAGAAGGCGGAACCTTCACTATGAAGGGGAAGACGGAATATGAATTTTCTACGGATGGTGGAAAGAAACAATTTGATGTGACGCTTACACTTATTGTCAAATCTCCTGTGTTAATCCCAGATCCGCCACCGGGAGGAGGCGGTGAAGAAACTCCGGGTTCGGGCGGTGGAGAAACACCCGGTTCGGGAGGCGGAGAAACTTCAAGTTCCGGTGGAGAAACTCCCGGCTCTGGCGGAAGTGTGGTACCCGATTCTCAACAATCGACAGATAAGGGAGGAGAGACTGATACCGACAACAATACTGACAGTCAGACAGCGGATAAGGTTTTGGTAGGTAATGAAAAGAATATTGGTGATGTCAAATATCAGGTGACTTCGATAGAGGCTAAGTCTGATACCGGATATGCCGGAGAAGTGGCATATTCGCCTTCTAACAAAAAGGTGAAAACAGTTGAGGTGCCGTCAGAGATTACCATCGACGGCAGGAAATATAAAGTAACAGGTATAGCTAAGAATGCATTTAAGGGTAATAAGAAACTTACTAAGATTACCATAGGAAAAAATGTTACCAAAATTGGTGACAACGCATTTAACGGTTGTAGCAAGTTAAAGAAGATTACCTTCAAAGGCACAAGTGTCAAAACTATGGGAAAGAGCGCATTTAAAGGTGTTCCAAAAAGTGCTAAGGCAAAGACCCCCAAAGGTGCAAAGAAGAAATACAAGAAACTGTTAAAGAAGGCAAAATACAAAGGGAAATTGGGATGACAACTCTTAAAAGTACCATAAAGAACAGGGCATAATTCTATATGTTGTAGTGGGTAGCAGTAATAATCTATAATTAGTTGTTTACATTTGTTATCCAGTGGTGTATAATATTTTAAATAGTGGGATGCTATACCACTATTTAAGAAGAAACTATTGACGCTGTAAAGGATTACAATAACGTCAAAGGAGGGATGAAGATGGCAGGGCTTAATATCAGTCCATATCAGGCGTATAATCAGACTCATAACTATTCGTCTTTATTCTCAAGTATGAATAAAGCATCCGCCGATAATGGATGGGATTTATCGGGGCTTGCAGATTATGCGTCAATCAAGAACGGAAGCTATGGAAAGCTGGTTCGTTCAAGTTATGCGAAGGCTAATGCATCATCATCTGCCTCAGAATCAACAACTAAGTCAAACATTAAAACAGCTGAGCAGAGACGTGCAGCCAGAGAGGCGGCTGAGGCTAGTGCATCTAAGAACACTACAGCATCAAGCAGCAGTGAATTGACCGGTGCAGCAGCGAGACGTGCAGCTCGTGAAGCCAGAATTAACAAGACGGCAACAACAGGTGAGGAAGCTAAGGCACTTACAACAGAAGATATAGCTAAGACAGATGTTGGTTCAACTACCGCTGATGCCACATCGGCTATTGCTCAGGCAGACAGTGCTAAGGCAATCTACAACAGCAACGCAGTAGCATCTCCGTCTATGTCAGAACTCATGGCAAGCACATTTGATACCAACGTATAACTGAGTAACTCGTGGTTTTGAACAATGATAGACAAGGAGGTTTATTATGAGTTTAGGAATTGATAATGCAAGTAGCAGTGCTTATACAGCTGCAGTTACAAGCAATGCAAGTGCGACAGCAAGTACTTCTGCTAAGAGCACAGAGCAGGCTGCATCGGCAACGGCGACAGAAGCAGTTGCTTATGATAAAGCAGCAGTTTCTGAAAAGAAAGCAACTTATTCTATTAATCAGATGAGTAAGGAAGACAGAGCTTCATTGGTTCAGCAGTTGAAGGCTGATCAGGCTAGTCGTCAGCAGAGCCTTTTGGACATTGTTAATAAGACATTGGGACAGCAGGCAGAGAAGTTCACTATAGCAAGTCTTACAGGTGATGATGACAGCATCTGGAAGAAGTTTGCTAATGGTGAATTCAAAGTTGATGAGGCGACAAGAAAGCAGGCTCAGGAAGATATTTCTGAGGATGGATATTGGGGAGTTAAGCAGACATCGCAGCGTCTGTTTGATTTCGCAAGTGCTCTTGCAGGTGACGATGTAGATAAGATGAAAGAGATGCAGGCTGCAGTTGAGAAGGGCTACAAAGAAGCAACTAAGGCATGGGGAAGAGATCTTCCAAGCATTTCCAATGATACTATTGATGCTACTAACAAACTCTTTGAGGAGTATTATAAGTCCAAAGAGCAGGCTAACGGTGTAGTTGCATAATCAGAACTATTCATAATTACGTAATTAAAGATTTTAGTGAAAGCCTTGCATATGATTGCAGGGCTTTCTTTCTGCAACCTGTAATGTTGAAGAGTCATATAAAGATAAGTGGCATATAAATCATTATGCCGATACTGTAAAGGATTTGAATTGTGAAAATGAACACAAAACGTATTGTATTGATCATAATAGCGATAATAGCAGCGGCCGGTATTGTATTTGTATATAATGATGCTTTTCTGTACGATACAACGATAGCTAAAGTTACCGATGTTACCAATGAATTCTCTCATGAGGAGGAAGGTCCTAACGGAGAAGGAGAGAGTTATTACGACCAGATGCTTGAAGTCAGGATATTGAATGGCAGGCATAAGGGTGATAGGATTAATTTGAGGAATACATATACGTCCTCCGGAGTAAACGACGAGCGCTATTATAAGGGCTCGCGCATGTTTGTTACGCTAAATGCTGCCGGTGACGGAGGAAGCATACTGGGGAAGAAAAGGGACGTATATGTTGCCCTGTTCTTTGCGGCCTTCGTATTAATGCTAGTGACAGTGAGCGGAAAACATGGTGGTATCGTGCTGGTATCATTTATTATCAATCTAATCTTACTTATGTCGGCGTTGAAGGTGTATGATACCTATGGAAATCTTCTTAAAGTAACCATGACGGTCATGCTGTTTTTTGGTGTGCTTACGCTTATCTTTGCGGGAGGTTTTCACAAAAAGACCTGGGTGGCTGTTTTGTCAACATTTGTCACAGTTTTTTTGTGTTTTGGAATATATATGGTGACAATGAAAACCTCTGAGAGAATACCCTATGAGATGATGGATTATATAGTTAACCCCAAAGACTTGTCTGATCTGTTCTTGGCAGGAACTCTTATGGGAAGTCTCGGAGCTGTCATGGACGTTTGTATAAGTATTTCGGCGGGCATTTCTGAGGTGGTTGTAAAGACCCCGAATATATCGCTTAAAGCTATTTTAAGTTCCATACGGGAAATGGGCTATGACATTATGGGGACTATGATAAATGTATTATTTTTCACCTATTTGAGCGGAACAATACCTATTCTTGTATTAAAGATCAAGAACGGCTATACCTTATATCATCTTATAAGATTTCAATTGGTGTTTGAGACCATATGTTTTCTTATAGGTGCTATCGGAATCGTATTGGCTATTCCGGTGTCCGGCTTATTGTCCGCTGTGTTTTTTGGTAAAACAGGAAAAGACCGGCGTGTGGATATATCTAATACCGGGCGTGACGAGGAGGTGACAAAATGATACTAAAACTTGTGATTATTTTATTTTTCCTGATGTTGTTCGTGGGAGCAGACAGAGGGTTGACATCATTTTTCACACTTGTGCGCACAGTCATAGCATTTACCGTAAATGTGTATCTTATTGCCTGGGGATTGCCTGCAATTCCTGTTACATTAATTATCAGCGCTTTTCTAATAATCAGCGTAATCTATGGACAGAACGGTCGAAATGCCAAGATACATGGGGCGGCAGCGTCAGCAGCCCTGGTGGTGGTCATAATAATGATTACCATTGGTCCTATATTGCACATAGCAGGTATAAGCGGTTATAATGAGATTGAACAATACGAGGAGATAAGCATGTATCTGTCTGCCAATGTGTCGGTATCGATGGCGGCGGTGGCAGTGTCAGCCACTGTTCTCGGAGTGTTGGGAGCAGTGATGGATACTGCGGTGGCGGTTTCTACGGCAGTAAATGAGGTGTATGTCAATAATCCGTCTCTCGATAGAAAAACACTTGTGTCGTCTGGTATGGCAGTGGGAAAGGATATTCTTGGAACTACGGTTAATACACTGCTTTTTGCAGGTTTTGGCGAGAGCATCATGCTGGCCAATCTGTTTTTGAAAAATGAGAATACCTTTTATGAGATAATTAATTCAAAGGCGTTATTTCAGGAAGTTTCCGCTTTGTTTGTGGCGGTAATGGGGTGCCTTTTAGTTATTCCCCTTGCAAGTATATTGACGCCTTGGTTTATAGAAAAGACAAAGAAAATGGAGGAGAAGCAAAATGAGATTTGTGATACAGAGAGTTAAGGAAGCATCAGTAACGATAGATGGAATTAAAAAGGCTGAGATAGGGAAGGGTTTTCTTGTGCTCATTGGAATAGCTGATAGTGATACAAAGGAAATTGCTGATAAGATGGTTAAAAAACTAACCGGTATGAGAATTTTTGAAGACGAACAGGGAAAGACCAATCTTGCCTTAGCAGATGTGGATGGCGAACTGTTACTGGTATCACAATTTACGCTGTATGCGGATTGTAAGAAAGGAAACAGACCTTCTTTTATTCGTGCCGGCAAACCTGATTTTGCTAATGAGATGTATGAGTATATAATTGAGCGGTGTAAGGAGCAGGTGGAGATTGTGGGAACCGGTGAATTTGGAGCCGATATGAAGGTGGCGCTTTTGAATGATGGACCATTTACTATAATACTGGACAGTGATGAAATGGGGATTTCCTGATTGGCAGGTCGGGGTACTGATGTAAAGGGATTAAAGGGAAGGTTTAACTTATGGATATATTAATAGTTGAAGATAACAAAGAGATAGGCAAACTCTTAGAAACTTTTTTGAGAAAGGAGAATTACATAGTCTCCGTTGCAGAAAGCGGAGAAAAGGCTATGCGCCTATTTGAAATGTATGGTGCTAAGGTAGTTATTTTAGATATTATGCTGCCGGGAATAGATGGCTTTGCCATATGCTCGAAGATACGCGAGACATCTAATGCCCACATACTCATAGCCAGTGCCAGGACAGATAAGGATGACAAACTTAAAGGACTTAACTTGGGAGCCGATGACTACATAGAAAAACCATATGATATTGATGTGTTGATAGCAAAGATAAATGGGATATTCAAGCGAAAATATGCACGGGAGATGATTGTAGAGGACAATCTGATACTCAATGCCGTTACCGGAAGTCTTAAGGTAGATGGAAAAGATGTAGTCGTTACAACTAAGGAATTTGAACTTTTGAAGCTGCTTATAGAGAATAAGGGAGTTACCTTAAAGAAGGAATATATTTTTAGTACAATCTGGGGGAGCGACAGCGAGTCGGAACTGCAGACGCTTACGGTACATATTAAATGGCTTCGTGAAAAAATCGAAGAAGATGCAAAAAAACCGAAGCATATAATAACTGTGTGGGGAGTGGGATACAGGTTTGAATAGATTTAAGAAAGCCTCTTTCATAATAGTCTTTTTAGAGATTATTATAATCGTATTATTAAATGTTATATATTTTACTACACTAAGGAAGTCAGTGGGATATCATCGTGTTGAGGCAGAGCGGGTTGTTCGAATACTGGAAGCAGATGAGAATATAAGTAAAAACCCTGAAGGGATAGATTTGTCGCAGTTCGATACGATAACAGGAGTAAGTGTATTTGATCCTGAAGCGATATGTAATAACGATTATAGAGTGGAAGAAGTAGAAGGGACTCTTTATAGAATTGAATATAATCTTGATGACAACAAAAGCACATATATAATGATGAATTTTGGAATGCTTATAAGTATTCTTCTTACAATAGGTATTCTTGTTTATATAGGTTACAAAGTCATCAAACCGTTTGATAAAATGTCCTATCTTACGGTAGAACTTGCTAAGGGTAATCTTTCAGCTCCGGTAAAGGAAGAGAAGAGCCGCTTCTTTGGGAGATTTTTGTGGGGCATGGATATGCTTAGGGAGAATCTGGAGGACAGTAAGGCCAAAAATCTTGAGTATCAGAAAGAGAAAAAGACCATGCTTTTATCTCTTTCACATGATATAAAAACTCCCCTTTCTGCCATATCGCTTTACACCAAAGCCCTTTCCGAAGGCATATATGAAACGGAGGAAAAAAGGAAAGAGGCGATGGCCGGTATCCTTGCTAAGACTGATGAGATAAAAGGCTATGTGGATCAGATATATAAGCTGTCCAGGGAAGATATTATGGACCTTACGGTTAATTTGGGAGAAGTATATCTTAGGGATGTGATGGAGGGGGTTATTGTCTATTATGAGGATAAACTCTCTGTGATACATACTGAGTTTGAAGTGGAAGAGTACGAGAATGCTCTTCTTTTGGCAGATAAAGACAGGCTTATAGAATCGCTTCAGAATCTTATGGAGAATGCCATCAAGTATGGTGATGGTAAGAGGATAAGCATATCCTTTGCTGAAGAAGAGGACTGTAAATTGATAACAGTGAAAAATACAGGCTGCACCTTGGAGAAAGGTGAAATGAGCAATATCTTTGACTCATTCTATCGAGGCAGCAATACTGCTAATATTAGGGGAAATGGTCTGGGACTTTATATCGTCAAACAGCTTATGACCAAGATGGATGGAGATGTATTTGCGGGTATTAAAGATGACATATTCAATGTGACATTGGTAGTAAGGAAAGCATGAATTTAATAATTCCTAATATTAACAGGGATCTCATAATACATTCGGAAAATTCGCACTACGCGCCCGGTTGCCTGTTTTGCAGACATTTTCCTATTG
The DNA here is from genome assembly GCA_017469275.1 of Lachnospiraceae bacterium. Classification (GTDB taxonomy): domain Bacteria; phylum Bacillota; class Clostridia; order Lachnospirales; family Lachnospiraceae; genus CAG-590. Next base: position 4,283 of record JAFUGT010000181.1, on the reverse strand, counting down.
TGTTCGGGGTCCCTGTTTTGTCCGTATAATAATCATTTATCACATTTAATGATTATTTAATAAATTGTCTGTTATTATCTGATTGTAAGATAAACGACGTAAAACATCCTTTACCATACGGCCGGTGGTAAAGATAAAGAAAGGAAGAATGAGATGTTTTTAAAGATTTTAAAGAAGGATTTAATGAGAAGCAAGACAATGAATATAATACTTTTTCTCTTTATTATTCTTGCAACAACCTTTGTGGCAAGTGGCCTTAATAACGTCATATCAGTTATAAATGGTATGAACTATTTTTATGAGCAGGCGCTTTCGGATAAGTCTGACTACATTCACATGTTTAATGCAGGTAAAGATGATTCTCAGATGAGGAAGGTATTGGATGAAGCCAAGTCGGTTGAAGCATATGAGTATGATACCTTTTTTGCCTATGATGAATATGTTAAAAATGAAGCAGGCAAAAAGCTTGAGTGGAACGGGTCGATTATGATTGAGTCTCCTGAAAGTACATACATTAAGCTTTTTGATAAAGACAATAATGTAATAACGGATATAAAAAAGGGGCACATATATCTGTCCAAGAAGTTTATGAATAAGTTTGATGTAAAGGATGGAGATAAGATATATCTAAAGCTTGGTAATAAAGACAGAGAATATATTGTAGACGGACCTCTAAAGGATGCAGTTTTGGGCTCAGAGATATCGGGTGGATACAGGTTCTATATGAATGATGCTGATGCACAGGAATTCTTTGACTTGGCTGATGCTGAAAGTAAGACAAGTCAATGTGTGTATATCAAATCCTCTGATATAGAAGCACTTAGCAGTGAAACTTTAGACATAGAGGGGAATCAAGGCGGTTATCCTAAAAGTGTGCTTACGCTTACAAGATTGGTAGAACTTATGGTGGCATTTATAATAGTAATTTTAAGTATATGTCTCATTATAGTATCATTTGTAATACTTAAATTCTCTATTGGTTTCACCATTCAGGATGACTTTAGGGAAATCGGAGTTATGAAGGCGATAGGAATAAGGAATTTTAAGATTAGAACCCTTTATCTTGTTAAGTATATTGCGATGTCTCTTTTGGGTGCTGTAATCGGACTTTTGATAAGTTATCCCTTCGGAGAATTACTTATGAAGAGCGTGTCTGAAAATATGGTTTTAGGCAATTCTTACGGCAATCTTGTTAATATAGTCGGAGCTGTATTGGTATTTGCAATAATTATGTGGATGGCTTTTTTCTCTACTGGAAAGGTTAAGAAGATGACTCCGGTAGATGCTATAAGAAGCGGTGAGACAGGAGAGAGATTTAAGAAGAAGAGAGGACTAAGGATAAGCAGAAGTCACTTTAAGAATTGTTCTTATTTATCTGTAAATGATATAATCAGCAATCCTAAGAGATATGCTAATATAATTATTTCGTTTGGCATATGCACATTGTTCCTGCTTGTGCTTTCCAACTTTACGGCAACTCTTGACAGCCCGACATTTGCTCCTTTAATAAGCCATCCCTCAGACCTGTATCTTGATAGAGAAGATTCATGGGTACTTGATATAGATAGTCTGATTGATAAATATCCTGAGGATTTAAAAGATTCTGATATAAGAGACAAAAACGAATTAACGGTATTTTATTTCTCACAGTTTGAGCATGGGAAGGAAATATATGAGGATTACCTTAAGCTGGTAACTGATAGGCTTAAAGAAGAAGGAATGCCTGCAAGGGTATTTAATGATACGATATTTTCATATAAATTTACATTTAACGATAAAGAGTATAGCTATTCGTTTATCCAGATTGTGGGCGATAGATATGGAGAATACGACATCATGGAAGGGAGTGCTCCCGGGAATAAAAATGAGATAGCTATTACCCGTTCTGTAGAAGAAGAATTCGGATTAAAAATCGGTGATACTATTGAGATTGATTATGACGGAACCAAAGAGAAATGTATTGTGACCGGAGTGTTCCAAAGTATGAACGGACTTGGAGCTCTGATAAGAATATATGACGATGCTCCTACGTCACTTACACATTATACAGGCAGCATCTGTAATCAGATAGCATTTACAGATAATCCTTCATGGGATGAAGTTCAGAGCAGAAAGGCGAAAATAAAAGATATATTCAACAGCAATAAGGTAGAGGATGGTCGTGAATTTGCCGTGAGTAACATGGGTGCCTTGGATGCTATGAAAGCGGTTGAACTATTACTTATGGCGGTTACGGTTATAGTAGTAATTCTTGTAACCATAATGATGGAAAGAAGTTTTATAGCAAAGGAAACCAAGCAGATAGCCATACTTAAAGCTATGGGCTTTAGGGATACAGAGGTTATTAAATGGCAGGTGATGCGATTCGGGATCCTTGCAGTGATAGCGGGAGTAATAGCAATGGCTGTATCAATTCCGGTAACGGATTTGGCAGGAGGAGCTATATTTAAAATAATGGGAGCATCCTCGGTGGATTGGGTACACAACCTGTCAAGCCTTGCAAAGTATCCTGCGGTACTCATTGCAATAACACTGGTAACTGCGTGGATAACCGGTCTTTGCACCAAAAGAATAAAGGCAAGGGATACAGCGTCGATAGAGTAGAAAAATAAAAAAGGAGAATAAAGATATGGCAACAGTATTAGAGGTTAAGGATTTATGCAAAACATATGTGACAGATAAGAGACAGAATAATGTACTTAAGAATGTAAGCTTCAAGGTAGAAGAGGGGGAGATGGTTGCAATCATGGGACCGTCTGCTTCAGGAAAGTCGACACTTCTCTACAGTGTATCGGGAATGGATGCAGCCACAAGTGGGACAGTGCTTTTCAATAATAAGGACATCACGAAGATGAAGAAGAATGAGCTCTCGGATATGAGACTGGACGAGATGGGATTTATCTTCCAGCAGATGTTCATGATGAAGAATCTGACTATATTAGATAATATATTGCTTCCGGGACTTCAGAGCAAGAAGCTTAAGAGAAACCGTAAGGAGGTAACTCAGTTCGGGGAAGATCTGATGAGAAAGCTTGGTATCATAGAAGCAGCCGATAATGATATAAATGAGGTGTCGGGCGGACAGCTTCAGCGTGCCTGCATCTGCAGAAGTCTTATCAATAAGCCAAGTGTAGTCTTTGCTGATGAGCCGACAGGAGCTCTTAACCGGGCGAATTCTAACGAGGTGATGGATGAGCTTACAAAGATCAACAAAGAGGGAACAACTATATTGATGGTAACCCATGATTCGAAGGTTGCGGCAAAGTGCTCGCGCGTTCTGTATATTATTGATGGAAATATTGAGGGCGAGTATTACAATGACGATGAGAAGAGTGACAAGGATAGAGAAAGAGCACTCAACAACTGGCTCATGGATCTTGGTTGGTAGAAGCTAATGGAAAAGGTGGTATATTTACAGCTTAACAACCGGTTTGGGGAACCTTCACAGGTATAAGATAATGAAATATAATTGCGTGTAAAAGATAAGGGAGCAGATGTACGATTATAGAATTCATCTGCTCCTTTCGGTGTGTGTCATTAATGACCACCGGTAAATATTATCTATGTACTTTGGATAGTTTTCTTTCGTGAACTGATCGTTACAGTCCTGATGCCTGAAGTGTTGGAGTGCTTAGTCGGATATTCTCTGAATTGGAAAGTTCAGCATCGATTTTGTCGAAAATATCAATATGTTCGTTGAGCTGTCTGCAAATTCTAACCAGTCTTGAGCAATTGATCCTGCTACCGGAATTGATCATTTCGGTGAGCTCATTACGGCATTTGGCAATTTCTTTTCCAACGGCTTCTAATTGTTCTAACAGGATTTCTTCGTGTTTCTCCATGGACATTTCCTCCGCTAAGTGCTTTGTTGGCAGATGCCATGTACTGATGTATGTTGATAATAGATAGATTGTCACGAAATCTGCCAATTTGTGGTTAATGTGCTTCTTGTATGTCGACAAAAGTATAATACCACATATTGTGGTATAAAAGGGTAGAATAATGTCGCATGTTTCTTGTCTATTCGACATAAAATATCAATTTATATTATGGTATTTTAAACTTTTTTATGGTAAGATATCCTTATCTGTATCATAGAAACAGACGTATTGTTTCTTAGGGTTTTATACTATTAGGCGTTAGCGAAACGCTTATTTACTCCTTCTCTTTTGTGCATATTATGCAGTTCCAACACAGACACGTTCTCACTCCGTTGCTCACGTAGCGGTACTAATGCACCAAAATACGGTGCATAAGTACCGACGGTCGCAAAGGGTCTGTTT
>JAFUGT010000018.1 GCA_017469275.1 Lachnospiraceae bacterium | reverse complement strand
CGCATGGAAGCCGTTCGCGGACGTTTTAATAATCTTACCGGTACACCTAGAAGGTCTTATCTCCGGACAAACAGTCAAACGCACTCTGACATATCGACTTGCTATATGCGTCCGTCATACAAGACATATAAACAATAATTTGTATTTCGCGTTATTGAAATGGAGATAGTATAATTATGAGTGAACTGAGTAAGGAAATAGAAAAGCGAAGAACATTTGCGATAATATCGCATCCGGATGCAGGTAAGACTACGCTTACAGAGAAGTTTCTTCTCTTTGGCGGTGCAATTAATACTGCGGGTTCCGTTAAAGGTAAGGCGAATTCTAAGTATGCCGTATCAGATTGGATGGATATAGAAAAGGAGAGAGGTATCTCGGTAACTTCATCTGTGTTGCAGTTCCAATATGACGGATATTGTATAAATATTCTGGATACGCCGGGGCATCAGGATTTCTCTGAGGACACATATAGAACACTTATGGCTGCGGATTCGGCAGTAATGGTGATAGATGCTTCTAAGGGTGTTGAGGCACAGACAATCAAACTTTTTAAAGTCTGTGTTATGAGACATATTCCCATATTTACCTTTATTAATAAGATGGATAGGGATGCCAAGGATACTTTTGAGTTGTTGGACGATATAGAGACTGTTTTGGGGATTCAGACCTGTCCGGTCAACTGGCCTATCGGTTCAGGAAAGCAATTCAAAGGTGTATATGACAGAGAGACGAGAATTGTATCTAAGTTTCAGGCTGTTTCCACAGGTGGAGCGAAGAAAGCGGCTGAGACGGATTATTCAATAGATGATGAAGCGCTTCAGGCAGATATAGGGGAGGATTTATACAACCAGCTTCTTGAAGAGGTGGAGTTGCTTGACGGAGCAAGTGAACCACTTGATCAGGAGAAGGTTGATAAGGGGGAGTTGTCACCGGTGTTCTTCGGTTCAGCGCTTAATACATTTGGTATTGAGACATTCCTTAATCATTTCCTTAAAATGACGACATCACCGCTTCCGCGAATGTCAAATGAAGGGCTGATTGATCCGATGTCAGAAGATTTCTCGGCGTTTGTGTTCAAGATTCAGGCAAATATGAACAAAGCTCATCGTGACAGAATAGCATTTATGCGAATCTGCTCGGGAAGATTTGATGCAGATAAAGATATATATCATGTGCAGAGCAAGAGGAAGATGAAGCTTTCCCAGCCGCAGCAGCTTATGGCACAGGACAGAAAGGTAGTATCTGAGGCTTATGCCGGAGATGTTATAGGTGTATTTGATCCGGGGATATTCTCAATTGGTGATACGTTATGTAAACCGGGTAAGAAGTTTGAATATGAAGGAATTCCAACATTTGCACCTGAGCATTTCTGCAGGATTGTTCAGATGAATACAATGAAGCGTAAGCAGTTTGTTCAGGGTGTAACCCAGATTGCACAAGAGGGCGCAATACAGATATTTCAGGAATATACTGCGGGAATGAGTGAGATCATAGTGGGAGTTGTCGGTGTTCTTCAGTTCGAGGTATTGAAATACAGGCTGGAAAACGAATATGGTTGTGAGATAAAGCTTGAACCGTTGCCTTACAATTTCATCCGTTGGATCAAGGATCCTTCTACAGATGTTAATTCACTAAAGCGTGTTAATGAGGTTAAGAAGGTGAAGGATATGAAGGGCAATCCGTTGCTTCTTTTTACCAATCAATGGACCATCAATACTGTACTTGAACATAATGAAGGTCTTGAACTGATGGAGTTTAGGAAGAATTAGGTATAGCCTGAAAGAATTGGGAAGAGCCGGACGGCACTAAGAAGAACAGGGGCATATTAACTAACAAGGACTATTATTGGTAAAAATACCACCATATATGTTATGGGCTGTTATGAATAACTATAGTGGATAATCGGGTAGGAGGGATATTATCTAAATATCCCTCCTCGATTTTTTGCCTACATCAACGACAGAATCATATCAATTTTCTGCTTTTCAGCCGGTGACATATCCTGCGTAAGTATGTTGATCATAAGACGGCTTTCTGATTTTGTAAAATTAAGATTTCTGCGGTTCAATTCTTTGTTGATGGACATTATCTTTGGTATCATGGATTCCACGGAAGCATTACGGCTTCCGGCCGCAAGTTCTTTCATTATCTGTTGTTTTAAGGGATGAAGACGCATAAATTCAGGCGTGGAAAAGAAATCCTGTTGTTGCATTATGTTAACCTCCTGTCAGATATAATATTCGGGTTCATTGCCATCATATACCGATGTGTTGTTTGAATCAGCATCAGATATGTTAGGGTTCATTAAATTCATGTCTATTGAATTTGCCTGCAATTCCCTGTTCTTTTCATTATATTCAGCTGCTTGTAAAAGGTCATACTCTGCGAAGATATTTTTGATATTTTCATCTAATGGATCCTGATTGAGAATATCTGAGTGTGAAGAACTCTGGTTATTGTAGTCAGTGGCGTTGCTGTAATTAGTAGTTGTATTGGTATTTGAGAAACTATCATCTCTGCTCAAATTATTAGTATCAGCAATGTGGTTTACATAATCTGTTGAGCTTGTGTTGTTATTAGATGAATTCATGGTTTCTGAAGATGTATTATAGTTTGATTTCTGTGTCTCCATAATTGACATTAAGGTCTTCAGCATTTCAGGGGAGACTCCCATAATATTAGCCATCATGTCCATTGGGTCTGTAGATGAGTTATGTAAACCATATTTGGATAAAGTATCAGTGGATTGGAATGCGTTAAGTATCAGACGAACTTCCTGATATTTCACCAGTAGGGCTAAAGGCAGTTTCATGGGATAGTCGACAAAAGGAATGAGTGCTTCTAATATGGAATAAGGATTGTTGCGGGTTATGTTTTCTAACGGATGATTACTGTGAAATTCCATGACAAAGCCTCAAACTCTTTCTATGTAATATATGCGATAGTGTTAAGATGTATGAGAATTAATACTTAACTATTTGTATATATTTATAAACTTTTATTCATATTTGTGTAGAGCATTCGATAATCTGTCTGTGGGAGAGGATTATGGGAATGTTCTGCCAACATATCACATAGGTATTCTTGATTTCTGGCTGCCGGATAAGACGAAGGAATTCTATTCGGAATATAGGCTGATGAATGTAAGAAATCAGGAGTTTTATAGTGACAAGATAGGAGTCAATGTGTTAAACTGTACCTGTTCAGAGCCAAGTAATTTCAAGTGTAATAGAGTGATGTATGCTTGCATATATGAGCACTATTACACTTGAAATTATTTGGCGGATACGCCACATCGAGTAAAACCGAAGGTTTTGCGAGATTGGGCTATGAACAGGTAAAATATTCTGTAACTAAGGAGCCGGAAGAACTTTTTGAGTGGGCGAAGCTTTTCAAGGCTACTACATGGGAGGAGATCAGGATGCTGGCTGAGAAGAATGAATATATAGCGGATACAGTAGTAACACTAAGAAAGTTAACGGCGGATGAGAAAATCCGGATGCAATGTCAGGCAAGAGAAGATTATGAGCATGACAGAGCGACGCTGCTTAGACAGGGGAGAGAAGAAGGAAGAGAAGAGGAACGGAAGAACAATATTAAGAAGCCGGCAACTTCTTATAGGAAACAAGATCCATCAATAACGGAAGAGGAAGCCATGGAGATGGCAAGGGCGATATTGGAGTAGGTCGGAGTTTGGAGCGGAAGGATTAGAGATACGGACGGTCCAAAAAATGACCATAAATGATTTTTAAAACGGAAATGAATGGAATGCACATGAATATTTTGGTGCGCATATAGAGGGAGAGGGTGTACGATTCCGGGTATATGCACCAAAGGCAAGACGGGTTTCAGTTATCGGTGAATTCAATTTCTGGCATGATACGGAGATGTCAAATGAAGGAAGAGGCGGAATATATTCCGTGTATATTCCGGAAGCGAAAGAAGGGCAGATGTACAAGTATCGTGTATATCATCAGGATGGTTCCTGCACCGATAAGGCTGATCCATATGGATTCGGAATGGAGCTTCGTCCATGTTCTGCGTCCATAATCAGGAGAAGAGATAGCTTCACATTCACTGATGAGGAATGGATGAGTAATACAGACAAGGGTTACAACAGTCCGATGAATATATATGAGATACATTTCGGCTCGTGGAGACGTAAGAAGATATATAGTCATGGAACTCGAACATATAGTGAGGAATCTGGTAAGAATGACTATAGTTTACATAATGCAAACAAATCCATGGATGACAAGGAAGCTGATAATAGTTATACTAGTTTACATAATGTGAGTAGCGCCGGGTATAATATCAAACTAAGTAATGGCTACACTGGTTTGCATAATGTATATAAAAGCGAAACAGATACCGATGCAGGAATAATCGGTGAGCGCTGGTACAACTACGACGAACTGGCAGAAGAACTTATACCGTATCTCAAGGAGATGGGATATACCCATGTGGAACTGCTGCCACTTTTCGAACACCCGTTGGATGAGTCCTGGGGATATCAGGCAACGGGCTTCTTTGCCCCCACATCCAGATATGGCTCTTGCGATGGACTTAAGAGTTTTGTCAATGCCTGCCACAATGCCGGTATAGGCGTGATACTTGATTTTGTTATGGTGCATTTTGCAACGGATGATTATGGGTTGAAGTATTTTGATGGTTCTGAACTCTATGAAATACCCCGCAAGGATAAATCAGAGGGTGATGACTATATGATGAGCGAGTGGGGCTCTTATAATTTCTTCCATGCAAGGGGTGAAGTTGCCAGTTTCCTGAAATCCTGCGCGGATTATTGGATTACGGATTATCATATGGATGGATTGCGGTTTGATGCCATTTCCAATATCATTTACAGGCAGGGAAGACAGGAACTTGGGATAAATGAGAAAGCGCTGGAATTTGTCAAGAGTCTCAATGGGGGAATTAAGATGAGACATCCCCATGTCATTTTATTTGCAGAGGATTCAACCACATATCTCAAAGTGACGGCACCTGTGGAGTACGGAGGATTGGGCTTTGATTATAAATGGGACTTAGGGTTCATGCATGATACCTTAGACTTCTTTTCATATCCACCGGAAGAACGAAAGAATCACTATGCTCAGATACTTTTTTCAATGCATTACTTCTACAATGAACTATATCTGCTGGCATTTTCCCATGATGAGGTGGTGCACGGTAAGAAGACACTTATAGATAAAATGTATGGCAGCTATGAGGAGAAGTTTGCCCAGTGTAGGGCGATGTTTCTATATTGGTATGCTCATCCCGGAAAGAAGCTTTCATTTATGGGCAATGAGATTGCGCAATTTAGGGAGTGGGGCGAATACCGGGAGCAGGATTTTGATGTGCTTGCGGGATTTCCGATGCACAGAAGTTTTTCAAGATTTGCAAGAGATGTAAGTCTTACCTACGATTCCCACAGGGCACTTTACGAAGGCGAGTATAACAGAGATTGCTTCCACTATATTATAGAAGACAGGCGGGAGGAGCTCATCTATGCATTTGAGCGAAATGCGGGCGGTGAACGAATATTAGCTGTGTTTAATTTTGGTGATACAGGTTTTGACCGTTACGAGATAAGAATACCGGGAAATCATTTACTCAAAGAACTTATCAATTCCGATGCTGCCATATATGGCGGGGAGAATAATGCCAACATGGAGACCGTCTATGTGAGGAACGGGCGGTGTACCATGAAGCTTGCACCATATTCCGGAAGATTATTCGTGGTGGAGTGATATTCTTATTTGCCTGACAATAATATCATGAAGATAAATGTATCGTGCTATTTTGTATTGTCAGTTGACTTAAAACTCCATTAATGATATATTTTTCTAAGTTATAGGCTAATTAACAATAGTTATATTAATATATGTTAATAGCAATAATTAAAAGGGATCATTTAACTCAATAGTATAATTTTATTGTGTAATAAGATTAATATAAGTGTATATTAAAATGAGATGGAAAGGGAAGCGTATTATCTATGGTATTAAGAATAAAGAATATCGGTAGATTTCATAATGAAACTTGTATTGATATCAATGGAATTACAATTCTTGCAGGGATGAATGGTACAGGTAAAAGTACGATAGGGAAAGCACTTTATTGTGTATTTAATAGTTTGTATGATTGTGAAAAGAAAATTGATGATGAACGAAGAACATCGATTTATAGAATGATTGGTTTACTACAAAAAAACCTTGGTGATGCAAGACTTAGACGTAAAATGAATAATGAATTGACCGACTTTATATATATAAATCCTTCTAAAAATGACATTATCGTAGAGTTAGAGAAAGTGACAGGGATTTCTAGTGAGGATATAGATAATGATATAGTTGAAAGAATTAAACATATATTAACAGTTTCTGATGAAGATATCATAAATGCTATTTTAAAAAAACGTATTGAAGCCGAATTTGATATGCAGGTAGGACATATTAATTATCCAGGAGAAAAGTCAGAAATCGATATATCTATTAAAGGTAAAAGTATTTCTATACAGATTGATGATGACAATGTTTCGATTAAAAACAAGATAGAACTACTTAAAGACATTGCTTATATTGATGATCCTTATGTAATTGATGATATGCAGCATCTGTTTTTATCTGGTCGTGATTATACACATAGAACTGATATAATGAGAAAACTAAGTAATAGAGATGATGAAAGGTTATCGGTTATAGATGATATAATAGTAAATGAGCGTCTTAGAGAATTATATCATAAGATAGATGATATTTGTGGTGGAGAGATAGAACTGCTAAATGAGGATGAATATGAATATAATGATAAACGGTTGAAAAAACGTTTATCAGTTAAAAACCTTTCTACCGGAATGAAAAGTTTTGCGGTGATAAAGGATTTATTGTTACGAGGGTATTTGGAAGAAAATGGAATAGTGATTTTGGATGAACCTGAAGCTCATTTGCATCCCGAATGGATGCTATTATACGCAGAAATAATAGTTTTATTACAGAAAATATTGAAGATTAATTTTGTGATTAGCACACATAGCTCAGAATTTTTAAGCTATATCGAATTATATACCAGGGAGTATGATTTAAATGACAAATGTAAGTATTATCTTCTGAAGGAAGATCAAAAGGATTCTACTACCACAAATATTTTTGATTGTACAGATGATGTTGCTAAGATATATGATGTTTTGACCAGATCTTATATATGGGCAAGTAAGGAGTTAGATTTACTATAATGAAAGATTGTTTTTGTTTTAAATATTTTAATGAATTTATTAATCCGGATGTTCATAAAAAATTAAAATATACTTCGGAAGATGACAGTAAAAAACCTTCAGAATATATGACACAGATTAAGACCAAAGTAATTGATTTTGATGAGGTGAAAAAGAATTACTTGAAAGAACATGGTATGGATGAGGGGAATGCTAAGTCAGTAGATGCGCTTTATAAGTTAGATAACAGATTATGCATGACAGAGTTTAAAAACGGCGATTTCAATAGTAATGAAATTATAGAAAAAGCATTATCAAGTGCTATGATTTATATGGATATTACGGGCTGTCGTTTAGATGAATTCAGAAAAAATTCTGTATTTGTATTAGTCTATAATGGAGAAGAAAAAAGAATAAATTCAAGGCAGAAGGCTGCAAGATATAAAGCAAAAAGTTCTAACAGAAAGTATAGTAGTTTTCAGTTAGACCATTTGTGGAATTTCTGTTTTGAAGAAGTTGTTGAAATAGAGAAGGATGATTTTGATGATTCTAAGTATGCAAAAGAAATAGTAGGATATTAAGTGTATATTAGATATTACAGTTCAATCCAAGAATAATTCAGATAATTAACATCAGGCGGGCATGTCAATTGAGATAATTGAGGTGCCCGCCATTTCTGTGTGGAAAAACAATATTACATATTATTCATTTGAACTCATTGATTATATCATCTACAATTCTTTTCTGGTTCTTAGTAAGACCGATCCATTTTCTGAACATCTCCATCTGCTCCCCGGTGAGCTGGACTACCGAAGTCTCATCGGCAAAAAACTGTGCCAGAGTAATCCCGAATGCGTTACATATTGACTCAATGGTGGATACAGAAGGCACTGTATTACGACGTCTGAAATTGGCTACAGTGGATGATGACAGATTAGACTCTGTAGCTAATTTGTAGTCAGACCATCCACGTTCTTTCATTAGTTCATCAATTCTAGCTAAAACATCCATTACCAATATCCTCCCCAATAATTTTATAATCCAAATTTTTGTGCCATTTTTTACAAAAATCGTAGAAAAGAAAAACACCTCAAAACCTTGATTTTAAAAGGTTTAAAATAATTGTAATGTTCAAAATAAAAATAAAATAGTATTCAGATGTAATAAAACACTTGCTCATTTGAATAAAAAGTGCTATTATATTGAGCGAATTGAAGAAACGTAAGCAAATACGTTGTTAAGCTTGAGAAGCCGAAAAGGGGGTCAAGCTCATGGGAATCGTTCTGTATAAGCATAATTTCGAAGCATATCGGAAGGCACTTAGTATGCTCGATAAGTGTGGCAAAGCTGCGATAATTCATCCGACAGGAACAGGTAAGTCCATGATCGGATTCAAACTTGCAGAAGATAATCGGGATAAGAACATTTGCTGGTTATCGCCATCAGAGTATATCTACAGAACACAGATCGATAATCTTAAGAATTCCTGTGAGGATTATGAGCCTGACAATATCAGCTTCTTTACTTATGCAAAGCTATCTAATCTGACTGGTAATGAATTGGAAAGTATTAAGCCTGATTATATCGTGCTTGATGAATTTCACAGGTGCGGTGCCGAGGTATGGGGAACCGGTGTAGAAAAACTGCTCTCCTGTTATCCGGATGTGCCGTTGCTTGGTCTGTCGGCGACTGCAATAAGATATCTCGACAATTGCAGAGATATGGCTGATGAGTTGTTTGATGGGAATGTTGCAAGTGAGATGACACTTGGAGAGGCAATAGTAAGAGGTATTCTTAATCCGCCAAAGTATGTGTTATCCATTTATTCCTACAGGGATAGCCTTTTACGATATGAGAAGCGTATAGCCGGACTTCATTATGAAGATCAACGAAAGAAAGCTTACAATTTCCTTGAAGAACTGAGACGTGCTCTCGATATGGCAGAGGGGCTTGACGTTATATTTGACAGACATATGACTGACAAGACAGGCAAATACATAGTATTTTGTTCCGGTTACGAAGCTATGCAGGAAGCCATCTTAAGATGCGGGGAGTGGTTTGGGAAAATTGATCCTGAGCCTCATATATATTCTGTATATTCAGAAGATTCTGCGTCTGACAGCTCGTTTACAGGCTTTAAGGAGGATTCAGATTCAACGCATCTTAGATTACTCTTTTGTATAGATGCGTTAAATGAAGGAATACATGTCAAAGATGTGGCGGGAGTCATATTACTTAGGCCCACTGTGTCACCGATTGTATTCAAACAGCAGATCGGCAGGGCACTTTCGGCATCGAAAGATACGAAGCCGGTGATATTCGATATCGTCAACAACATAGAGAACCTTTACAGCATTGACGCTGTCAGGGAAGAGATGGAAGTGGCGGTTTCCTATATGCACTATGCTGACTGTGAAGCTGAGACGGTCAATGAGAGTTTTGAGATTATCTCGGAGGTACGCAACTGCCTTGAACTTTTTGATAAGCTGGAAGGTGTGCTTACATCAAGCTGGGATACCATGTATATGGAAGCAAAGCAATACTTTGAAAAGAATGGCAACCTGAATATAGAGCAGGGATTTGTCTCGCAGACAGGATATCCTGTCGGAAGATGGCTTGCCACTCAGCGAACCAACAGAAGAAAAGGTGATCCTTCGTTAGATGCAGAGAGAATCGCAAGACTTGATGCCATAGGCATGGATTGGAACTATGCCGCAGAGAGACATTTTAACAAGGGTTATGAGAAAGCGAAAGCTTATTATATAGAACATGGCAATCTGGATGTGCCGGCAGCATACGATACAGAGGATGGTTTTCATCTGGGAAGCTGGTGCAGGATGGTCAGGAACAGATACCAGGAAGGCAGACTTGCCGAGGGGTATGTGGAAGCGCTTGAGAAT
>JAFUGT010000180.1 GCA_017469275.1 Lachnospiraceae bacterium | reverse complement strand
TCAACAGACTTTTTAGACACATCTTCATATGAAGCCATAATCTCATCTGCCTCATCATCGCTCTTCATACCGAGAATAAATGCAAATTCCTTTGACTCACCCGGCTTTAATGTAAGCTTTGTCTCAAGCGCGCCACAGGCATTTAGATCATAATTAAGCTTATCACCACAGTTACCGTTTTCAATTGCAACAGGATTAGCATAAGAATGATATCTACCTATAAATTCTTCCTTATCTCCGCAGTAGCTTGCGACCTCTGCTCCCACAAGTCCAAACACTCTGTTAACAACCTTACTGTCATTAACGGCATTCTTTGTTACATTTTCATTTATAACCTGCTTAATTCTGTTGTTAGAAAAATATGTTTTTGTAATAAATAATGTATACTGGAGGTTTACCTGATCCTGCTCATAATTATTGTCGTTCGTAAACTCACAATAACCAAATACTGAAAGTTCTCTTTCTTCGTTTGAATTATTGGTAAGCTTTACCTTCCATACCTCGTGAGTTTTATCAAGCGGAACATAATAAAGTGCCTCTGAATCTATACCGCTGTAGGAAGCCATTATGTTGGTATAACCTGTTCCGTGATGACATTCACTCTTATATATATCAAGAGGTTTACCCACAGGCTGCCAGGATGCCGACCAAAAATCCTTACTCTTATTATCTCTTATGTAAATATATCTTCCCGGTTGATCAAAATTATTAAATACATATCTTATAATTCTGCCGTTTGCACCGGATTTTACAAAGCTGTAACCACCTGCATTGTTGGATATTATAGCACCGTATTCCGGTGAACCAAGATAGTTGGCCCAAGGTGCCGGAGTGTCAGGTCTGTCTATAACATATTCCTTGTTCGCTTCGTCAAAATATCCAAATCTCATTAAAAATCCTCCCTTATACATTTTATAATTTATCAAGTACTTTATTCAATTTATGACGGCTTTATCACAAACTCTAAAGCCGTCATAAACACAAAATACATATTAAGCAAATAATTATATATAACTCTTAAAACGCATAATAAAGTAATTATTCTGCATCCTTTAAGCTAAGGCTGATCTTACCCATTCTATCGATATCAAGAACCTTAACTCTTACTTCATCACCGATATTTACAACATCCTCAACCTTTTCAACTCTCTTATCAGAAAGTTTTGAAATATGGATAAGACCATCCTTATTTGGTGAGAGTTCAACAAAGGCACCAAAGTTCATAATTCTGACAACCTTACCCTCATAAGTCTTGCCAACCTCAATAGGATCAACGATTGAACGGATAATCTTAACAGCCTTATCAATTCCTGCCTGCTCTACACCACATACTGAAACTCTTCCGTCATCATCTATGTCAATTTTAACACCTGTCTCTTCAATAATTGCGTTAATAGTCTTACCACGCTGACCGATAATTTCACCAATCTTCTCCGGATCAACTGTAAGCTGGACAATCTTTGGAGCAAGTGCACTTACAGTCTCACGAGGAGCTGATATAGCCGGCTTCATACAAGTATCCATGATAAACAATCTTGCCTCACGACATCTTGCAATTGCACCCTCAACGATAGGTCTTGTAAGACCATGTATCTTAATATCCATCTGAATAGCTGTGATACCCTCGGTAGTACCTGTAACCTTAAAGTCCATATCTCCGAAGAAATCCTCAAGTCCCTGGATATCTGTTAAAAGAATATAATCATCATCAGTTTCACCGGTTACAAGACCACAGGAAATACCTGCAACCATCTTCTTAATAGGTACACCGGCTGCCATAAGAGCCATACAGGATGAACAGGTTGAACCCATAGATGTTGAACCGTTAGACTCAAATGTCTCTGATACGGAACGAATTGCATACGGGAATTCCTCTTCGCTTGGAAGAACAGGAACAAGCGCTCTTTCTGCAAGTGCACCATGACCTATC
>JAFUGT010000179.1 GCA_017469275.1 Lachnospiraceae bacterium | reverse complement strand
GTTACTGTCCTTCATCAGATGACGAACACGCATACCATCAAGTTCAGAGCATAAAGGAGTATTAACTTCTTTACCTGTTTCAATATCAATAACCGAAAGTCCCGTATCCGTTCCCACATACAATTTGCTTTCATCAATCATCAATGAATTAACAGCCGCCTGTTCCATCCCTGCTCTCTTAAAAACATCTGTAAACGGGTTATAGGCTAACTTCATTATTCCCTGCTTGCTAGACGCAAACCAGATATTGTCCTGATAATCCGTTATCACATCAGCGACTGCACTGCCAAAATCATCCCTCGTAAGCAGCATGACCTTATCATTCTTATCAATATGTGCCACCCCTACGGAAGCAGCTACAAAATATCCCTTATCTGCCGTCGAATATGATATATAGTTCGCGTAATTAATCCCGTATGCCGTAATCTCATTTAGCAGTTCAAGATTGTTATCAGATTTCAAAATATAATGTTCTAATCTGTCAGAAGATGTTCCGACCATGAGTTCTTTATCTTCGCCACAAGCAACAGATGTATACGATAATTCAGGCGTATCGCAAGTCTTAGTAAGAATCGGCTCATTATCTCTTAGGATGAACAACATTCCATTGCCCGTAACTCCCGTAATAAGACCGTCTCCCATATAATTGAGGGAATACACCTGATTAATCTCAGGATAATCGGAGTAAATGCTAACCTCTCCTTTGACATTGATCTTACATAGCTCTCCGGTAGTACTCACATATATGTTACCCTTCTCATCCTCGCATATGGAACGTACTGAATCTGCTGATAACCCCTCATTCACTGTATAGAATTTAAGTTCTCCCGAATCCGGAGTATAGCACGCAACACCACAGTCATTAGTACCGATCCATAATCTGCTTTTGCTGTCCTCAAAAAGATATATAACATTATTGATCCTGTCATCAAGGTGAATCTGCTCAAATTCCAGCCCGTTATATCTGTATAGCCCGGAATATGCCCCCGCCCAAATGTATCCATCGTCAGTCTGTTCAATTGTGTTCATCTCAAGGGATACAAGCCCGTCCTTCATTCCATAGACAGTTGCGGCATAGTCTGCAACATTTGTTTTATTATCTGAAGTCATGGCATTTACGGGAACACATGAATTCATACCGATTGTCAGCACTGTATGAATTACGGTACCTATCAAAAGTATCTTCGTGATACTACCCGTTCTTTTTTCCGTATTGCTGTACTTTACATTCTTGACATTATCTGCTTCCACTCCCCTGCGTTTTCTCACAAAGTAGAGTATTCCCATAGTTATTACAATACTGATAGCCTTGTCAGGCATGTTGACCAGCAATTCCCCACATATACAGCATACGCTCTTGATATTCACATACTCAGACATCATTTTAACAAGAGCATCACCCCATGGATGTCCGACAAAACCGGAATGGAGATACAGATTAAGCGGTGTGGAAAAAAGCACCATAACAAATCCGGCAAAAAGTGCTGTTGCAATGACGGAAAATGATTCTATCTTTCTATCTCGTGGGAAAAATCTTCCGACTGCAATGCCTCCGGATATACTGACAATGGCAAACCATATCTGCCCCGGTTCAAATATGTTAACTATCACATTCATTAACGCACCCGATAAAGCTCCTGCAAGCGGGCCCAACAAAACTGCAGATAAAAAAGTCCCAATAGAATCAAGCCAAAAAGGCAGGAATAATGTCTTAGCAATCCATCTTCCCGCCAGATTAATTATAGTACCTAATAAAATAAGGGCAATATTACCCGCATTTATCTGAAATGTCCATTTCTTCATATTCTGTTATTATAATCCCCCCATACTTATGAAGTTACTATTCACAGTACTCCACATATTAAAACCACAAATCATCATTTATCTTTTATCAGATTCTTACTATATATCCCCTTCTTAATTGCCGTCATCATCCTTGCCCTGGTACCCGGTGCATGCTTTTCAATTTCCTTGAGCAGACCTCTTACATAGGTTCGCTCTGTATTCTTATCAAAAGGGCAGGGATTTTTCACTATAGGAAAATCCTGCTTTGTGGCAAACCCCATCACTCTGCCTGCCGGAACATAAATAAGCGGTCTTATAAGTGTCAGACAATTGTCATCATATCTTGTCACAGGCTCAAAACATGAAAATCTCCCCTCATATATCAGCGACAGCATCATAGTCTCCACTGCATCATCTAAGTTGTGAGCATATGCCATTTTGTTACAACCCATATTAAGTGCCGCCTCACCAAAGGCACCCTTTCTAAGTCTTGCACACAATGAACATCCATTGTCACCAAGCATCTTTGATATCCCGGTCTTTTCCACATGATACTCCACTTTGAGTTCTTCACAGATTCCTGCAATCGGTGTTGTATCAAAACCTTCATAACCAAGATCGACAGTAACCGCAACTATATCAAATCTCTTAGGATAGAATTTTTTAAGTCCCGCCATTGCATACAGGAGTGTATATGAATCTTTTCCGCCTGACATTCCCAATGCTATCTTATCGCCCTCGGCTATCATATTGTAGTCGTCAAGTGCCTGTCGCACATAACTGTATAATCTTTGAAGCTTCATCTCGCCTATCCTTATTATAGTTTATGTATTATTCTATCCCAATTTATTTGTGCTTGCAAGAAAAAATCCATCTGTTTTGTGTAATTCAAAGATTCTTTATTAAGTTGGATAAATATTACTTTTATGTTGCGCATTTGTTATCCTTGATGTTATATAATAGGATTATGGAAATTAATAAAGAAGGTCAGGGAATCGGCGCATTACGCGCCGAAGAATTTAACCCTGACCTATTCATCCATTCCGGTCACATCCACCAGCTCAACATCGGTAATAGTGTCATCCGTCCGGGTATACTCAGGAACTTTATCTGTTGCTTCGGGATTAACCTTCTTTTTATCCCTATTGAACAACTCATAGATACAAGGCACAACAACGAGTGTAAGCAGTGTACCATAGATAAGACCGCCGATAACGACTAACGCCATGGGCTGAGCCATATCAGCACCCATTCCTATTCCTGCTGCAAGGGATGAAAGACCAAGTATTGTTGTAAGTGCGGTCATGACAATCGGACGCAGACGGTTCTTTCCCGTAAGCACAATCGCATCACGTATAAGCATCCCCTCGTCCTCGCGAAGCTGATTCACGCTGTCTACAAAGACGATACCGTTATTAACGATGATACCGGCAAGCATTACCATACCGACCATGGCGATGATACTTACATCTTTGCCCGCAAGATAAAGCGCCGCGAATCCGCCTGTAAATGCCAACGGCAGCGTGAATAATATGATAAACGGACTCTTTAGGGACTGGAACTGCGCCACCATAATGAGATACATGAACGCAATTGCAAGCACCATCATTAGCATTACCTGTTTCAAGGCTTCCATAACGGTTTCATTTTCTCCGTCATAGGAAATGGAATATCCGGAAGGTAATGACATGCTGTTCACAAGTTTGGTTACCTCATTGGAAACCGCGGTCGTGGTGTATCCCTCTTTGACCTGTCCGGTAACCGTAATATATCTGGTCTGATCGAGACGGCTTATTGAAGAAAGGGAATTGGCATCCTGCACATCGGCAAGTTTGCTGACCTTTACCTTCTTCTCCTCTTCTCCCTGTTTTCCATCAAGTTCAATATTCTCTATATCCTTGAGATTGTAATCCTCACTGTCTTCTAACTTCACATATACAGGATAATCCTTGGAATCTGTTGTAAGCGTGGTGGCAGTGGTACTCTCTGCTAGTTTTTTCTGAACCTCTGTGAATACCTGTGCAACAGTAAGTCCGTATGATGCCGCCTTACTCTTATCAACCACCATTTTATACTCAGGGGTAGACTCCTCAAGACCATTTTCTATCTCGGTAAGTCCTTCCACTTCTGTAAGTTTCTCTCCTACCTGCTGCGCAATCTCCTCAAGTTTGTCAAGTTCCTTACCTTTTACCTGAATAACAATACCCGCCGCTGAAAGTGCGCTCATATCAACAGATGATGCCGATACATCCAACTCTCCGGGAATATCCTTTGTTTTCTCCCTTATCATATTCGCAATCTCTTCGTTCGTATGAGTCTTATCTTCTTTACATTCAATATAATATGAGACTGTGGACACATCATCATTTTCACCAAGACCCACAAGAGACATTCCGCTGCCGCCAATCATAGCTCCTACAGTTTTGATGTCATCAATCTCTAATACCGCATTTATAACCTTATCAGAAATCTCTGCCGTCTCCTCTAAAGTCTTGGTATCTTCCGGCATGGTAAGGGTCATATCCATCTGTGGAGAGTCCATTTCAGGGAAGAATGAAAATCCTCTCCCTATTTCTACAATCGTCATTCCTATAAATAACGCCAATGCAATCACCAGTACTATTAATTTGTGTCTGAGAATTCCGGGAAGAATTCTTGCATACCAGTCACTTATCCTGTTGATAAGCTTATTCTGCTTCTCCGAAATATTACCGAAAGTCTTAGACGCCACCATAGGCACAAATGTTATCGCCACAATAAGACTTGCAAATAGTGAATAGGCAATGGTGAGTCCCATATCAGTAAACAACTGTTTCGTAATTCCACTTGTAAAGACTATCGGAAGGAATACACACACTGTTGTGAGCGTAGAAGCTGTAATCGCTCCTACCATCTGGTTAGCACCTTTTATGGCCGCATCCCGCACCGAATAACCTTCACTCCTCAACCTGTAAATGTTCTCAATTACCACGATGGAATTATCCACCAACATTCCGACGCCAAGAGCAAGGCCCGAAAGAGAGATAATATTCAGGGTAACTCCTGAAAAATACATGAGTACCACTGCGAAAACTACGGATACGGGAATTGACACCGCAATGATTCCCGTAGGTCTTATATCCTTTAAGAAAAACAGAAGTATAAGAACCGCAAGCAGCGCACCATATATAAGATCCTGAATGACCGATTCACTTACAAGATCTATATATATTCCCTGATCCATCAGAGTAGTAAATGATATCGTATCATCATCCTGCTTTATCTTGTCAAACTCTTTCTTGATACTGTCAGAAACCGCTTTGGTAGAATATTCATTCTGCTTTGCAATAGACAAAATGATTCCGGGATTTTCATTGACTCTTGTATATAACTTCTCGCTGTCATTTTCAACAAAAACATCAGCCACATCAGAAAGCTTAATAGGATCGACTCCGTCCATATTCATATCCAGAAGCACAAAGTCGGATAAGCTATCCACATCATCAAATTTCTCTCCAACACGCACAAGATAATCCACATCATCTTCTGTAATGTAACCGGCAGGATAATCGAAGTTCTGAGCAGTAAGTATTCCCTTGATAAGCTCATCCGTAATTATCGTATTAAGATCTGCGCCCTCATAAGCCGCATCCTTTGCATCCTCCAGACTGTCTTCCTGTGTCTTTAATTCTTTTTCACCTTGAGATAACTGTGCCTTGGCAGATGCCATCTCAATATTTGTCTCATTTTCTTTTTCTTTTAGCTGACTATATCCTTTATCAAGTTCTTTCTTACCGGAAGTTATCTTTTTCTCAGCACTGCTTAGCTGTTTCTTGCCTTTCGCAATTTCTGTAAGTCCCGCATCCAACTGAGCAAGTGTACCCTGAAGCGTTGTAATATATGTGGGTAATGTTGCAAATGTAAGTGCATTGCCTTCAGCATCTTTCTGCTCTGACAGTTTTTCTTCCATGGTAGCAATGGCAGCCTTTAACGTCTCTAACTGAGCCTGCATTGCAGCATCATCCGGTTTCATGGCAACAGCCATCTCTAACTGGGCTTTCTGATCTGACAATGTCTGATAACTTGTAAGCAGATCATTTAGCGATGATATAGCTGATTCCAGTTGTGTCTTTTGGGTTTTGAGTTCCTTTTCCTGTGTCTCTAATTCCGTCTTTGACTTCGCCAGATCTTTTTCACCGGAAAGAAGTTCATATCTGGCATTATTTATCTTATTCTCAGCCTTTGCAAACTCTTTGCTGGCAGTTTTTTGTCCACTCTCCAACTGGCTCTTACCTTTTGATATTTCACTCTTACCATCAGCCAGCGCATCCTCAGCCTCGGCAAACTTGTCATCAAGAGCCTTCACCACATCCTCATTTACTTTTTTAACTTTATCTTTACGGACTATGACCTGTACGGATTCCTCAACCGCTCCCATTGTGGTAACGGAAGCCACTCCCTCTACACCTTCAATACGCGAAGTAATATTATTATCAACATACTCAGTGAGGTCAACAATATCAGTATCCTGCTTGTCTACTGCTGCAATCATTACAGGAAGCATGTTGGTATTAAGTTTAAGAATCATCGGATTACCCACAGACTCCTCAAAAAATCCCTTCACCTGATCAAGTTTTTCTCTCATATCAATGGTGGCTGCATCCATATTGGTATCTGAATTGAATTCAAGGATTACCATGGAATAATTCTCGGATGACATCGATTGAATACTTGCGATATTGTCAATAGTTGCCACAGCCTGCTCAATAGGTTTTGTAACACCGGTCTCCACCGCTTCGGGAGAGGCGCCCGGATATGTGGTGACAACAACCGCATAAGGAAGTTCTATCGAAGGAAGAAGATCCACTGTCATCCTTGTATAAACCACCACTCCCAGAATAAGTACCAGCACTATTCCTACAATGATCGTATAAGCTTTTTTTACACTAAATTTTGAAATCATTTTATTTCCCTTTCTTAACAAGATGCAGATTAATGTTTATATGTCTTGTATGACGGACGCATTTAGCACAACACAAACTCTATGTCACCACGCGTCAACACGACTCGTGCTGCCGTAGCTTCTGTAAGTTTCTTTTCAATTCTCTCTATATCATCCACGAAGACATCTGCTATTACATCAACATTTTCTCCGTAGTTGCTTTCCCTTATATTAATACCTTCATTTCCCAATATATATTGTATCTTACCAAGATCATTATAATTAGTGGTGAGCTTCAGCGGAATAACGCACTTCTTTGTGACTACCTCGGTATCCGCTATACATTCCTTCGCCGCTTCGGTATAACTCCTCACAAGTCCGCCGGTTCCAAGCAGTGTTCCTCCAAAATATCTTGTGACAACAATACACACATTGTTAAGTTCATTACCGGTAATCACCTCTAGAATAGGCTTTCCAGCAGTCCCCGAAGGTTCACCGTCATCGGAAAATCTCTGTATGACTGATTCTTCACCCACACTGTATGCCGAACAGTTATGTCTGGCATCATAGTGTTTCTTCTTTATCTCAGTAATAAATGCTTCCGCCTCCTCTTCACTTTCCACATGGCGGACATAACCGATGAACCTGGATTTCTTCTCGACATACTCTCCGTTCCCTGGCTCTATTATTGTCTTATACACTTTGTTCATATATACCTCGCATTGGATAATCTCGAAACCCTTCAATGTATCGCTGTATTTCAGAAATAATCATAGTCCCCCGATTACCCGAATAATTACTTTCCCTAGGCAATCATTATACGTAATTTACCTTCTTTGTCAATGTTTTTCACTCACTTTTGAATAAATATAGAAATTTATGTCCATGTTTGATATAATGATAAAGTTGCAAGGATTACAAAATAATAAGCAACCGATATATCATTAAAAAATACATTAAGCTATACGTTAAATATTAACCATTATGGGGAGGCAATCCATGAATTATTCCAGGCATAATATAGAGAAAAAACAGAAAAAGCTTGTTTCAAAGGCTTCAAAAAATAAGCAAAAGTTTGTATATATATTCTACAAATGCTTTATCTTCCTTTTTTTATTGGGAATTGTTTCCGGTGTAGGAGCCGGTATAGGAATGTTCACATCTATAATTGACAATGCACCGGATATTACCGATATCAAGGACAGTGTCAAATTGGAGGGCTTCCAGACCACCATATATAACCAAAAGGGTAAAGAATTAACAACCCTTTCCACAGCCAATTCCAACCGTATATATGTTGAATACGAAAATATACCACAGAATCTTATAGATGCCTTTGTCGCTATCGAAGACGAGCGTTTCTGGGAGCACAACGGTGTTGATGCCAAGGGTATTTTGCGTGCGTTTTTTGTCGGTATCAAAAACCGCAATTTTTCAGAAGGTGCATCCACTATTACACAACAGCTTATCAAGAATCAGATATTTAATGTAGGATTAAATGAAAGCACATTTATGGACTCCTTAAAAAGAAAGATCCAAGAGCAATATCTTGCAATAGAATTAGAGAAACAGATCGATAAGAAAGATATATTGGAATTATATCTCAATGCAATATATTTAGGACAGGGTTCTAACGGAGTCCAGACTGCTTCCGAAACCTATTTCGGAAAGGAGAATCTCAATGAACTGACACTTTCCGAGTGTGCGGTAATCGCAGCGATCACCCAGAGCCCTACCAAATACGATCCTGTGCTCAATCCTGAAAATAACCAGACCCGTAAGAATGTTGTCCTACAGAAAATGCTTGATCAGAAGCTTATCACCCAGGAGCAATACGAGCAGGCTATCACAGACAATGTGTATGCCCGTATTTCCACCAACAAAGATAAGGAGGATACAACCACAAAAACATACAACAGTTACTATATAGATGCTGTTATCAACGCACTTTCAAATCAGCTTGTCAATGAATTGGGATACACTGAGACCCAGGCATATAACGCTATATATTCCGGTGGTCTTTCCATTTACATCAATCAGGATGCCAAGATACAGGCAATATGTGATGAGGAAATCAACAATCCGGACAACTATCCGTCTACAACAAGTGTGGCACTCAATTATGCCCTCACACTTACCGATCCGAAAAGCGGAGACCTGCACAATTATTCCAGCGGACATCTCATCAAATATTTTGCCGAGAAGACCGGCAACCAGAAATATAACCTAATCTATTCCAGCGAAGATACAGCGAGAGCCGCGGCAGACGAATTCAAACTGGCAATGATAGAAAAAACCGGCTACAAAGAGCTGGCAGAATCTTTCTACACTACTATCCAGCCTCAGGCTTCCTTTGTTATCATGGACCAAAAGACCGGTTACGTCAAAGCTGTATGTGGCGGACGCGGTGATAAAAGAGGTAATCTTACCCTTAACAGAGCCACTGATACCAAACGTCAGCCCGGTTCAACATTTAAGGTATTATCTACCTATGTACCGGCGCTTGACAATGCGGGTATGACGTTGGCAACCACCTTTGTTGATGAGCCTCTAAGTTACAGCAATGGTACTCCGGTCAAGAACTGGTACAGCGGCTACCGCGGCGAGCAGACTATACGTTCAGCCATCAAGGATTCTTTGAATATCATTACCGTTAAATGTTTTCAGGAGGTTACTCCACAGGTCGGATACGACTATCTCTGCAATATGGGAATAACAACTTTAAGAAACGGTTCTGTTTCCGTCAACGGAGTGGCAGAAAATGATATCAACGAATCAATGTGTCTCGGTGGTCTTACGGAGGGTGTCACCAACCTTGAACTTACCGGAGCATACGCTTCAATTGCCAACGGCGGCACTTATGTGGAACCGACATTTTATTCAAAAGTACTTGACCATGACGGCAACATTTTGATTGACAATGCACCTGAGACTAAACAGGTCATGAAGGATACCACAGCATGGCTTATCAACAACGCCATGCAGGATGTTGTAACCTCCGGTACAGGAACTGCAGCCCGTCTTTCAAGCGGCATGGTTGTTGCCGGCAAGACAGGAACCACATCAAGCAACTACGACTACTGGTTCTGTGGTTCAACACCTTACTATACCGCAAGTATCTGGATGGGCTATGACTCCAACACAGATTTCTCCAACAGCAATCTGCACAAGGTTATCTGGCGTAAGATAATGGATAAGATTGTTGAAGAGGAGGAGCAGGATACATCTGCCACCTTTGAAAAACCCGGTAATATTGTTACTGAGAAGGTCTGTGCCACTTCCGGACTTCTACCGGCACCTGACCTTTGTACTTCCATTATTACCGAATATTTTGCCAAGGATACAGTTCCAACCAAGACCTGTGATCTGCATCAGAGCGTTACACTGTGCGACGAGACACACTATAAGGCAACCAACGCATGTCCGCACACAACGACATATAATTATTCCGTTAATGAAAATGGTGATATAACCTTGAAGGATGCGGACTTTGCGCCACCATCCGATTTCATAAATACTCCTTGTCCTGAGCACCCTGAAAAGGAAAAGAAAAAGAAGAATAAACAACAAGAATCAGATGATTTCTATGACGATCAGACAGTATATAATATTCAGGCAAATACCGATGGAGACGGTTATATCTCAGGACCGTTATATGCCTACGCCGGTGATACAATAACCCTTACCTTCAATGCCAATCCGGGATCGGTACTGAGCAATGTGGTAATCGATGGAGTAGCTCAGGGAGCGATAACATCCTACACCTTCGAAAACATTTCCTCCGACCATGAGGTTATTGCTGTATTTACCATGGAAGAAAACATAGAATCAGAACCGGCGCCCACAGGGGCACCGGCTCTTGTCATACACATTTCAGATGGTCTAAAGAACATGTTGTCATCACTATTCAAATAAATGATGACCTTTACCATAAGCAGTAAAATAATTTTTATACTGTAATCATTTCGCCATCTTTGGCTGAAATATCAACGAAGCTATATATGCAAATACCAAGGCTGCAGAAGTTCCCACTGCAGCCATTTTAAATCCACCGCGGAACACTCCTATCAAACCGTCGTTATCTATAGCTTCCTTTATCCCCTTCCAAAGATTATATCCAAAACCGGTCAAAGGAACCGATGCCCCACTTCCCGCATAATCAAGAAAAGGCTCGTATATCTGCAAAGCACCGAGAATTGCTCCGGTGCATACGAGAAGCACCATTATCCTTCCCGGCATAAGTTTTGTTTTCTCCATAAGAATCTGGGCTGCCATACAAATCAAACCACCCACTATAAATGCTTTCAAATAAACCATACCCACTCTCCTCTTCACTCACTTCTTTCTATGACCAAACCATGTGCGATTCCGGGCACAGTCTGTCCCTCATTATAGCTTACGGTAGATAATAGCGCACCTGTCGGAACAAACAGTATCCTTTTTAGTTCTCCTTTATGGAGTTCATTCATAAGTTTTCCTGCAAGGGTCACTGCAGAACATCCACAACCGGAACCACCGGCATGTGTATCCTGACAGGCATCATCATATATCTCCATTCCACAATCTATGTGAACATTTTCAATATCTATGCCCTGATCCGACAACAGTTTACATAATATTTCTTTTCCCACAATTCCAAGATCCCCTGTCACAATCTTATCATAGTCTTCCGGTCTTCTGTCAAAATCCTTCAAATGCTGATAAATCAGATCAGCGGCAGCAGGCGCCATACATGCACCCATGTTTAACGAATCCTTTATTCCGTAATCCACAACTTTACCTGTTGTAATACCTGTGATCACCACATCTCCATACTCTTTAGAGAGTATAAATGCACCGCTGCCCGTAACTGTCCAGGTGGATGACATTGGTCTTTGATTGCCATATTCAAGGGGAAAACGGAATTGTTTTTCAACACTTCCAAAATGACTCGAGGCCGCTGCCACAACAGTATCCGCATACCCTCCATGTACCGTCATTGCACCGAGAGCTAAAGCCTCTCCCATTGTTGAGCAGGCTCCGTACAAGCCAAAAAGTGGAATCTTCAAGTCCATAACGCCAAAGGTTGTCGCTATAAGCTGTCCCAAAAGATCTCCGGCAAACAGATATCTCACATCTTCCGACTTAAGTTTTGCCTTTCTAAGAGCCAGCAGCACCGTCTCTTTCATCATTTCACTTTCTCCCTCTTCCCAGGAGTCTTTTCCAAAGGTTGCATCCTCAACGATCTTATCAAATGTATCCTTAAGCGGTCCTTCACCTTCCTTCGGTCCCACAACAGCGGCCGATGACATGATATGCACCGGTTTATCAAGGGAAATGCTCTGCTCGCCTAATTGTAGTCCTTTCTTCATCGTGTCACCTCATTTTTATTGAATTATGAATAATGTGCATACGCGGAGCGTTTAATACAAGAAAGAATCTCGTTTGAGAGATTAATAAAAAGGTGCTACCTTAACGTAACACCTTTTTCATTATCAGTATTTGCAAACCGATTATTTTTATTCAATTTTAACGTCAACTTTCATTCTGCGGCAATTCCGGAAATCATCCATGGTGATGGCTGTGCAACCATAATACTTCTCTTGTCACTCTTTGCAACAGAAATCTGCAAAACTTCTGTCTGATTAATGTTGTATTTCTCGAAAATATTCTTAATAT
>JAFUGT010000178.1 GCA_017469275.1 Lachnospiraceae bacterium | reverse complement strand
TTTTCAGTCAGATAGGTATAGCCACCTTCACCACGTAAATATGCATCTACGACCTTTTTCTTAAACTCAAAACTGTATTTTGGCATAAAAATACCGACCTCCAATCGTTAGATTTGGGTCTAACTTTTGGGGGTCGGTACAGATTCCGATGCTTTTTTTTGCGTAAGTATATGCATATATACTAAATGTCGGTATTAAATATATTGGCTAAGGTTTGCTGATTAAATATTTGTAACGTAAATAAATTGTTTACAGAAAATAATATTTGGATTATAATTTTATCAGTTGTAAAATGATGATTATGGAGGAAGCAATAATGCGTTTAGGATTTATAGGTTGCGGTAATATGGCTACTGCCATGATGAAAGGAATAATAGAAAATCAGATTCTTGATAATGGTCAGATTATAGGATCTGATGTATCGGAAACCAGCATAGAAAAGGCAAAAAATACTTTAGGAATTACTGTTACAAACGATAATAAAAAGGTGGTTGAAGAATCGGAAATCATTGTTCTTTCTATAAAGCCTCAATATTATGAAAGTGTGATTTCAGAGATTAAAAACTCTGTTAAAGCTGATCAGATTGTCGTTACTATAGCACCCGGAAAAACATTGGAATGGCTTGGCAATCAGTTTGGAAACAATGTCAAGATAGTAAGAACCATGCCGAATACTCCGGCACTTGTGGGTGCAGGAATTACAGCAGTATGTTATAATGATAATGTTGACGATAACGAATTAGAACAGGTTGTTACATTACTAAAAGGTTTTGGCAAATGCGAGATAATACCGGAAAGTCTTATGGATGTGGTTGTTTCGGTCAGCAGTAGTTCTCCGGCATATGTGTTTATGTTTATAGAAGCTATGGCAGATGCAGCTGTTGCAGACGGAATGCCAAGAGATAAAGCCTATGAATTTGCAGCCCAGGCAGTCCTTGGAAGTGCGAAAATGGTGTTAGACACAGGAAAACATCCGGGAGAATTGAAGGATATGGTATGTTCTCCGGCAGGTACAACTATTGAGGCAGTCCGTGTATTGGAAGAGAAGGGTATGCGAAGTGCAGTTATCGAAGCTATGAAGGCGTGTACCAGAAAAGCAAAAGGAATGTAACAGGTGTTATATAATACCTTTTACATATAATAACTAATAAATATATATTATAGGAGGTGCAAAATGCAGTACGAAATTATTGGGAAAACAGTTCCGGCTGTGGAGGTGACACTTAATAGCGGAGAAGCTATGTACACTCAAAGTGGTGGAATGGTATGGCAGACAGAGGGAATCAAGATGTCAACCAACACAAAGGGTGGCTTGATGAAAGGCTTAGGAAGAATGTTGGCAGGAGAGTCATTATTTATGGCTACATATTCTGCAGAGACTGATGGAGCAAAGATAGCATTCGGTTCTACAGTGCCGGGTGATGTTATACCGGTGAATCTTTCAGGCACGCCGGGAATTATTGCTCAGAAGAAAGCATTCCTCTGTGCACAGGAAGGTGTTAATGTCAGTGTTACTCTTACTAAAAAGTTTTCTTCAGGATTCTTTGGTGGTGAAGGATTTATCTTAGAGGATATATCCGGAGATGGATATGCATTCTTAGAGGTTGACGGAGACCAGGTTGTTAAGGAGCTTGCTGCAGGCGAGGTCATCAAAGTTGATACAGGTAATGTTGTAGCGTTTGATAAATCTGTTCAATATGAGGTAGAAACCGTTAAAGGTCTTGGTAATATATTCTTTGGTGGGGAGGGACTTTTCATCACAAAACTTACAGGCCCGGGACGTGTAATATTACAGACTCAGAACTTCAATGATTTTGCAGGCCGCATTATTGCTATGATGCCCAGCAAGGGTTGAAGTGTAGTGGAAACTATTATTGATAGTATATGATGGTTTATCAGTGAATTGTGTTGTGCAGATTGGTATATATTTACGGTCTGCACAACAATTTTATCTCCGGTTAAAATCAGATGAGAGGTTAAAATATTGCAAAATAGTAAATGGGAAAAAATAAGAAGTGATATATTTTCGATGGTATCTGTCGGAGTTGTAGATGAGCCGATAAATCAGGCTTATGATATTATAAGTACAGGTGCTTTGATTATTAATCTTGCGGCAGCGATAATGAATACCTATGATAATCTTAACGCCAGGTATGGAACCTGCTTTTCTATTATAGAGAAAGTAACCGTAGCATTTTTTGCAATCGATTTTTTGTTGAGACTAATCACTGCGGCGGAATTATATCCTAATAATAAGACTTTCGTTGCAATGAGAAAATACATTTTTTCTTTTGCCGGCATAGTGGATATTTTATCATTTATACCCTATTATCTTCCGGTGTTTTTTCCGTCCGGTGCGGCGGTATTTCGAATGTTCCGTGTAGTAAGAATACTTAGACTTTTCAGAATTAATGCTTATTATGACTCTTTGAATGTTATTACGGAAGTACTGTCTTCTAAGAAGCAACAGCTTATGTCTTCTGTGTTTATAATACTGGTTTTGATGGTGGCATCAAGCCTTTGTATGTACAGCGTTGAACATGCGGCACAACCCGATGTTTTTCAGAATGCTTTTTCGGGAATATGGTGGTCAGCATCCACATTGCTCACAGTCGGATATGGAGATATATATCCGGTTACTACCCTGGGGAAATTTTTTGGAATAATGATTGCGTTTTTGGGTGTGGGTATGGTAGCTATTCCTACCGGTATTATATCTGCCGGTTTTGTGGAACAGTACACCAGGCTTAAAGAACTTGGAGATTTCGCTGCTGAGCAGGATGTTCATTTTATAGAAATTGTGTTGAAAGCAAAGGATCGCTGGACGGGCAAAATGATTAAGGAGCTTGGCCTTCCTTCTAATGCCATAATTGCATTGATTGAGCGAGATGATGATATAATTATTCCTAAAGGTAATGTTAGACTTCAAGCAGGGGATGTGCTGGTGATTGGTTCAGAAGCATTGAAAAACGGACGCTCTTTACATTTAACTGAGGTTAATATTGGAGAAGAACATGCGTGGAACGGTATGGCAATCAAAGATTTGGATATATCCAGAAAGATGCTTATAGTGATGATAAAGAGAGAAGGAAGGTCATTGATTCCATACGGAGATATGGTTCTTAACGATGGAGATGTGGTTATAATCAGTGATTTTCGCAAACGATAATACTTCCTTAATAAGGAAATGGAATTTTGGTATAAAGAGTGTTATACTAAAAAGGTATAATCATTAATTTACGAGAAAAGGAATGTATAATATGGATAACGATAATAAGGATGACAATTACGAGAAGTACTGCTATTTGTGCAGAAGACCGGAATCGGCTGTGGGAAAGCTCATTTACATGCCTAATAATATTAACATTTGTCAGGATTGTATGCAGAAAACCTTTGACAGCTTTTCAGGCGGTGGAATGCAGTTCATGGATCTTTCCAACATGCCGAATCTTAATATGAATCAGTTCACTCCTGTCAATGATATTCCAAAGAGCCAGAAGGTCAAGAAGAAAAAAGAAAAAGAGAAGAAGCAGGAAGAACCGGAGATGACTTTATCAACGATTCCCGCACCACATGAGATGAAGGCCAAACTTGATGAGTATGTAATTGGTCAGGAACATGCTAAGAAGGTTATTTCCGTTGCTGTGTATAATCATTATAAGCGTGTGCTTACCGATACGATGGACGATATTGAGATAGAGAAGTCCAATATGCTTATGGTAGGTCCCACAGGTTCGGGTAAGACTTATCTTGTTAAGACTATTGCCAGAATATTAAATGTTCCTCTTGCAATTACAGATGCAACGACCCTTACCGAGGCAGGGTACATAGGTGATGATGTGGAGAGTGTCCTTTCCAAACTTCTTGCAGCAGCAGACAATGATGTGGAAAAAGCGGAAAGAGGAATAGTATTTATTGATGAAATCGATAAGATTGCTAAAAAAAGGAATACTAATTCGAGGGATGTAA
The DNA here is from genome assembly GCA_017469275.1 of Lachnospiraceae bacterium. GTDB lineage: Bacteria > Bacillota > Clostridia > Lachnospirales > Lachnospiraceae > CAG-590. Next base: position 5,242 of record JAFUGT010000178.1, on the reverse strand, counting down.
GCGGTGAAGCTGTTCAGCAGGGACTGCTCAAACTTTTAGAAGGGGCAGATGTGGAGGTTCCTGTAGGCTCCGGAAGTAAGAACGCCATGGTTCCGTTAACGACAATCAACACCAGGAATATTCTCTTTATATGTGGAGGTGCATTTCCAGATATTGAGGATATAATAAAGGCGAGACTTAATAAGCAATCGTCCATTGGATTTAGAGCAGACCTGAAGGATAAATACGATAAGGATAATAATTTGTTACTTAAGGTTAGTGTGGAGGATCTTAGGGAGTATGGTATGATTCCTGAATTTTTGGGAAGACTTCCGGTACTATATGCTCTTGAGGCATTAGATGAAGATATGCTTGTTAAAATATTGAAAGAGCCCAAGAATGCTATACTTAAGCAGTATCAGAAGCTGCTAAGCCTTGATGGCGTTGATCTTAGGTTTAATGATGGAGCATATCATGCAATTGCTAAGAGAGCCATGGAGAAAAAGACCGGTGCAAGAGCATTAAGGGCTATTATAGAAGAGTTTATGTTAGATATAATGTACCAGATTCCGAGAGATGATAATATAGGTAGAGTGACAATTACCAAAGAGTATATAGAGGGAACAGGCGGACCTGAGCTCGAACTTAGAATGTGCGAAGCAAATTCTTAAAGAGAGTCATGTGATAGCTGTCCAAGAACACGAGCTGAAGGCGAAGCGTGCTTGGAGACAGCGAACCACTAGCTTGAGATGATAGGATGTCATAATATTATATAACATTAATATCAAAGATATATAAAAGGAGGCATGAGACATCATGGAACGCAGGAATGCATGGAAGGATTATGACAAGAAGGAAGAAAAAGAATTAGAAAAACTATGTAAGGACTACAGAAAGTTCCTGGATAACGGTAAAACTGAAAGAGAGTGTGTTAAGCAGATTGTCGCTATGGCAAAGGATGCAGGATATGTTGATTTTGATGAGATTAAAAAGTCTAAGAAGAAGGTCAAAAAAGGTGACAGGATATATGCTGTAAATATGAAAAAATCAATTGCTCTTTTTCAAATTGGCTCAGAACCAATTGTAAATGGCATGAATATTTTGGGAGCACATATCGACTCGCCGCGTATGGATGTAAAGCAGAATCCTTTATATGAGGATACAGACCTTGCTTATCTTGATACCCATTATTACGGTGGTATAAAGAAGTACCAATGGGTGACACTTCCCCTTGCAATTCATGGTGTGGTTGCTATGAAGAACGGTGATGTTGTTGATGTGGTTATCGGTGAGGATGACAAAGATCCTGTGTTCTGCGTGACAGACCTTCTTATACATCTTGCAGGAGAGCAGATGGACAAAAAGGGTGCAAAGGTGGTTGAAGGTGAGCAATTGGATATACTTGTGGGAAGCAGACCGCTGCCTAAAGAAGATAAAGAAGCTGTTAAAAAAATGGTGCTTTCAGTTCTCAAGAAAAAGTATAACATGGAAGAAGAGGATTTTCTTTCGGCGGAGTTGGAGATTGTACCTGCGGGTAAGGCAAGAAATGCCGGACTTGATGAATCAATGATCATGGGATACGGTCAGGACGACAGGGTATGTGCGTATACCTCTGCTGTGGCAATGTTTGATATGGAAAAGGTAAAACGTACTGCCTGCTGTCTTTTGGTGGATAAAGAAGAAATTGGTTCTGTGGGAGCAACAGGAATGCAGTCTAAGTTTTTTGAGAATATCGTCGCTGAGATTATGGATGCGATGGGATGTTATTCAGAACTTGATTTGAAGAGATGTCTCGCGGGATCGTTTATGCTCTCATCAGATGTGTCGGCTGCATTTGACCCTAATTTTGCCAGTGCGTTTGAAAAGAAAAATTGTGCATATTTTGGAAGAGGTGTTGTGTTTAATAAGTTCACTGGCTCTCGTGGAAAATCCGGTTCTAATGATGCAAATGCAGAGTATATTGGAAAACTCAGAAAGATTATGGATGATAATAATATTGCTTTCCAGACTGCGGAACTCGGCAAGGTGGATATCGGCGGCGGCGGGACGATTGCCTATATTCTGTCACTATATGATATGAATGTTATCGATAGTGGAGTGGCTGTCCTTAATATGCATGCACCTTGGGAGATAACCAGCAAGGCGGATATATATGAGGCTTACAAATCTTATAAAGCATTTCTAAAGGATGCGTGAAGGTGTAAATGATATATTATTGGGTGGTAAAAGATGTTTTTTGCATAGGTATCATAATAATGTATAACAATAATTGATTGTAGGTGAAAAATAGGGATAGCATCTGGGTAAAGATGCTATCCCTTTATTATTATTAATTGCAGTTAAAATGTTAAATGCTAGTTGGTATTTTACCAACCGCTCACAGATGTACGTCTATAGAATATTTTCTTACCTTTTCCGTTGGTCTTAGTGATCACGAGCACGCCGTCCGTACTGTTGTTTTTAGTTTTAATAGTAGTTTTATATATGATGTAATTCCCCTGAAGAGTGTAATATCCGATAGATGAATAACTATATGTTTTTTTGTCTTTACTGATATTATATATGGTCTTCTTTTTTCCGTTCTTGGATTTAAATACAAGTTTTTTCGGAGAGTAATAACTATCGCTGTAAGTTTCTCCTGAACTTATGAGTGTACCTTTTGATGTCTTGATCTTCTTAAGGGATTTTGAACTTAATGTAACATTGTTACAAGCCTTTTGATTATTGCCGTTAAGATTCATAGAGTAAACTCCGATTTCCTTATCGTAGCCGTCACCATATTTGCTAGTTACTCTTTTTGTTTTTGTAAAATAAATAGTTTTTTTCTTAATAACAAAATTGCTACCTTTAGCTAATGTCTCCATTTTGCCGGTCTTGATATTGACGCGGACAATGGAATCATTTGAACCGTCTGAGCCTCCGTATGAATCATAGATTGCATACAGATATCCGCCTTTCTTTTTCATAGAATAGAAGCCTTTACCATCTGTTGAGATTATCTTTGTTGTCTTACCCGATTTGATGTTGTAGCACTGAATCGTTCCGGTCTCGGTTACAGAAAAATATACTTTGTTTTTTACTACTACTGTAGAGCAGCTGCCACCATAATAGTTGCTGTTAATAGAATATGTCTTTGCAGATACTTTGAAACCTGTTGTCAGAGTAGCAACTAAAGATAAAGACAAAAGCAAAAATAATGAAAATATAAGTTTTGCTTTTTGTAAAAAAATGTTCTTCATGGAAATGTTAACCTCCGTTTAATAAAATATTGTTGTTTATAATATAACATATTTTGCTGGGTTCGCATATATATAAATAACAGTCGGTAATTTTTAAGGTGAGATCATGGATTGTCAGGAGATGATATACAGTAATGATTACGCAGATTATACGATTAATTCAGTGGATATGATAATTGAAGGGGATGAGAATAATTGCTGCACTAATCCTATACTAGAGCGCATTGCTATTCAGCATTGTCCGCAGAAAGAACAAAGGCTTACAAATCTTGAGTCAGTGCCATATTCATTTATACCCAAACTATATGGACTGATGGATTCGACTAATATGGAAGTGACAGGAGTTAAGCAGGTACAAGAAACAGGAAATCTTGCACTTTCTGGTAAGGGCGTGATAGTAGGTATGATAGATACCGGGATAGACTATACTAATCCTCTGTTCATAGATGCTGCAGGTAACAGTCGCGTTGGAGTTATCTGGGATCAGACTATACCGGGAAGTACGCCAAGTGACCAGACAAGAGGCGAGGTGCTTATGGAATTAAATCAGCAGGTAGCTGAAATGGTTATAGCAGGACTTACCGATTATGGTACTGTTAATGCTCAGAATTTGTCAGATGGTATGTCTGATAATAATGAGGTGGTTACTAGTACTCCATGGTTCGGAAGCATTTATACAAACGAGCAGATAAATGAAGCATTGCGGTCAGAAACCCCATATTCCATTGTGCCATCAACTGATGATGATGGACATGGAACTTTTATGACAGGGATTGCGGCAGGAGGACGAAATCAGGAAAATGATTTTACCGGAATAGCCTATGATTCTGAAATAGCTGTGGTGAAAGTCAAGGAGGCAAAGCCGTATCTAAAAGAATACTTTGGTGTCAAAGAAGGGTCTAAAGCCTATCAGGAAACAGATATAATATATGCTGTGGAATATCTGTTGCGTTATGCAAGAAGAAAGCGCAAGCCAATATCTATCTATATTGGTATGGGAAGCAGCAATGGAGGACATTTGGGATATACTTTTTTGGAGAGGTATCTTGACAGTGTGCTTGAAAATGTTGCTACAATGGTTAGCGTGCCTGCTGGGAACGAAGGAAATGAGAGGCTTCACTACGCAGGTGTAATTCCCGATAATACCGGTTATGAGATGTTAGATATTAATATTCCTGAAGGTCAGAAGACTTTGACTCTGGAGTTATGGGGTGATGCTCCAAATACCTTTGCAATAGGAATAGATTCACCCAGAGGAGAACGGATAGAGCGGATACCACCACGTTTCGGTACGGAAGAACTGTATGGATTTCCCATCACAAGGACCACTGTTTATGTTGCATATCAATTGGTGGAAGTATATTCAGGGGATGAACTTATATTTATAAGAATAAATGATCCCACGCCGGGAATATGGCGATTTTATGTATATGCAGATGAGGGCAGACAGAGATCATTTAATATATGGATGCCGCTCAGACAGTTCCTTCAACCGGATACATATTTCTTAAGACCGGAGCCGGAAAATACTGTTACTAATCCCGGAAATTCCAGACTTGCAATTACAATGACAGCATATAATCACATAACAGGAAGTCTGTATGCCGGAGCAGGTAGGGGATATACGGCAAGAAATGTTGTGAAACCAAGTCTTACAGCTCCGGGAGTCGGAATTACCGGACCGGGACGAAGGAATAATTTTATTACCATGACAGGAACTTCTGTAGCAACAGCTCACAGTGCCGGAATGTTGGCATTATTTCTAGAGTGGAATATGAATAATCTTGAATTTGGCTTTTTCTTTGCAGAACAGATAGCAAGTTTCTTTTTTAGAAGCGCGAAAAGAGAGATAGCATATGAATATCCTAATATACTTTGGGGATATGGAGTCATGAATATATGGGATGTGTTTGAAAGATTCAGAATTGTGGATATACCGAAGGTACACCAGGGCATTGATTACATATGAATTAATGTTTACCGCAGTAAGTGTCTTTTGACGGACGCTTGAGATTATTAGATAT
>JAFUGT010000177.1 GCA_017469275.1 Lachnospiraceae bacterium | reverse complement strand
CTTATATAGGTCGTTTGTAATAATTTCCTTCCTGTTACTGTAATATGCTGATATAGAGCGCAGTGCATCAAGCCTCTCATTAAGACGCTTCACATCCTCCTCGTTCAGGCTTTCAGCGTAATGATGCTTTTCACTCATGCGGTCAAATGCAGCCACCTGACTTGATATTTTCTCCAGGATAGAAGCATTTTGAACAAGAGACTTATCATCAGTAAAATCCAAGGTGCTTATATCAATGGAAAAAAGCGAGGCTGCCATAGTATCAAGAGCAAGCCGGACATCCTGACCTTCAAGTGCTTCCCCCTGTACCCTGACACTTTTTCCAAGATAAAGATTTATAAGCTCTCTGTTTTTTTCTTCCTCTCCCTCCTGCATAAATGCCGCCAAATCATGGTAGTCCTCTTTATCACATCTTAGTGCCTGCCTGGTGATGACCTTGTTTATCTCATCATAGGTTTTTGTTTCGTACTTACTTATAGACTCAGCCAAAATATCCGCATTTTGCTTTTTTTGATACAGGCGGGATTTGGGATTCTTTTGTTTTTTTGCCCGTTCTTCAGCGTTAAGCCTGTCATTAAAACGCTTTTTAAAACCAGCACCAAGTGTCGCATCGCTGATGGATGTACTCAGCTTATAAGCACTTTTCCCGCCTACACGACGCATTGCATAGTCTGTCATATTGTATAAACGCATTCCGTGTTCCGTCTTATTTCTGCGTGCCTGCATTTCCAAATCATCATTTGCTGCTGCCTGCTGATTAATATTGGGAAGCACAAAGTTGCCTATTTCCGGCGGCATATTCTGGCGCACACTAAGTCGTATCTGATTGACATCTACCGTCTCCATTTCAGGGTGATGCACATTGACAGAATGTCTCCACTGCTGATTTTCTTGTTCCTGTAAACCATGTTGCCGTATTATCTGTTCGTGATCAGCCTGCCTGTTCACATACTGCGGTTCTTCATGTTGATGGATCTGCTCGTTATGCTGTTCATGTACGGATATTCTTATCTGGGCATCCCCCACCATAAAGTCTCCCATATTGCATTCCTCCAATATTTTATATTTTCAATTAAGACAATTATATTTATATATATTACCACACCAAAAGTCACATAACCGTCATATAAATGTATATTTAATCGATGTATATTCGATATTATACAGTTCTTCACGAACTGCCACTCCTTTCACAACAAGATAAAATAATTGTACTCTAGTATTATTCATTTTACAAGAACAAAGAGTTCAACCAAAGACCATAAAGCTTAAGTTTTTCATGAATCGAGTAGGAGACAGAAAACCCTTCGGTCCTGTCTCCTTGAATATAAGTTCTATATTATGTGTTATCGGACATCACCAACTACAGTCAAATAATAATTATAAGGTAATATAACAGCTTTATATCTTTATTCATTCTCATTTTCATCCAGTCTTCTGAATATATTTGCCAATATTGCCCCGGAAATATTGTGCCAGACAGAAAAGACAGCGCCTGGAATGGTTGCCATAGCAAGATTAGGAAAAGCAGTTCCTGCAAGAGAGGTTGCAAGACCTGAGTTTTGCATTCCTATCTCTATGGACAGTGCCTTCTTTTTCTTCACCGGCAATCTTAATGCGATACCTAAAGCATAACCAACAGCATACCCGAGAACATTATGTAGTATGACTACTACAAATACCAATGCACCGGTTCCAAGTATACTTTCTGAATTATGGGACACAACAGCAGCTACGATAAGGGTTATTGCAGCTACCGATATAAGAGGCAACAGATCATTGATTTTCTCTGTATATTTCCCCCATATCTTATTTATCAGAAATCCCAACGCAATAGGTACAATAACAATCTTAATAATCGAAATAAACATACTCATTATATCCACTGTAACCGTCGTCTTAAGAAGCAGATAAGTTATCGCCGGAGTAAGAAATGGTGCAAGCAGTGTGTTAACACTCGTCATTCCCACAGAAAGAGCCACATCTCCTTTTGAAAGATATGTCATCACATTGCTCGAAGTGCCTCCGGGACATGTTCCAACAAGAATTACTCCCGCTAAAAGTCCTGCTTCTAGTCCAAACATTTTACCCAGGATAAATGCAAGCAGCGGCATGATCGTGAATTGTGCTATACATCCGATAATGATATCTTTGGGACGCTTGATAATAATAGCAAAATCTTCAAGCTTTAAGGTAAGCCCCATTCCAAACATAACCACCATCAACAGATAATTGATCCAAGCTGTCTGTATCCACAAGCACGACTTTGGTACAAACAAAGCCAGTGCAGCAACAAGCAGCACAATGACAGCCATATACTTTCCTATAAAATCACTAATTCTCTTCATTATGAATTCCCTTCTAACTGCAATTCGCTATTCAATGTATTTTGGCTCTGTCACAAACATAAGTTGTGGCAGAGCCTATATTCTTATTTCACATTATCAATCTCGGTCATGTTACCGCCTCCGTCATCGTCCGGCGCACGCAGTTTTTCCTGTTCCACAAGCCTAAGGAATGCCTCTACAACATCCTCCGTAAGCTGAGTGCCTGCCGGATCTCTGATACCTGTTCTGATCATCAAATGTATAATAAAGTCCTGTAAACTGTGAAATGACCACAAGAAGTATCCTCCAATATCAATCCGATATCATTTAATTTCTCTTCACCATTCCGGCTGCGATAAGAAGCACAACACATACAACGATCGTTACGGAACCTGCGATCATCAAAATTATACCCATACCTTTTGAGTCACCGTGAATCTTGGTCGGATCATTTGGGTCATAGGAAATCTTAATCTCCATACCCTCTTTGTAGCTTCCGGAATAATAATCACTTTTTCCGGTATACTCTTTTCCATCCACAGAATAGTTCACATATACATCATAATCATACTGCATGACATTGTCTTCATCATACCCGCGTTCTATCTCATCAATATGATCAATAACAGCGGTCGTCTCCACATAGCCTTTACCTGCCAAAAATGAATTATAGACTCCTATAGCCGTCGCAGCTATGCCCAGTACTAGAACACTTATTATTATCAAGATTTTTCTATTCATAGTATTATCCTTATATCATTTCTTTATATATGTCAGTTCCTCTTCGTTTGAATCCTTAATGATTATTGTATTTGAATCTTTGAAGCTGAATTCATTGTCAAATACATCATCCTCAGTAAATGTATCATTATTAACATAAGTTACAAGAAGGTGGCCATCCTTAACCTCATACTTCAATTCATATATGACCTCATTATCTCCAACAGTCATGGTATAGGTGCCGGTTCCGTCATCCTTAAGATCATATACCGTCTTAATACCATTTTCCGTATCCGAATATTCCCATATTCCTGTCAACGAATCACCTCCATTATCGGAAGTATTCTCGGAAGCCACTGGATTGTTAACATACAAGTCTTCCTCTCCTCTTGCACGCAGCACGCCATCATCTCCAAGATAATATCGTTTTCCGTCAGCCGTAAGCCATGTCCCGTCACTATCTTCTGTCACGGTTTCAGCCGAACCGTCACCATGATATACTGTCATGGTTTTCTTGGATGTAGTTTCTTCTTTAGTTGATTCCTTGGCAGCTTCAGTTGTGGATGATGCTGCAGTTGTTTCTGTGCTTGTCTGTGCAGTTGCAGCAGTTTCTGTTGAACCTGAATTATTATCAGATACCTTTTGCTCTTCCGTTCCTTCTTCACTAACTTCAGTTGCACTCTTATCATCTTTCACATCCGTATTGTGCCCACAGGCAGTAACTGCCATCATAAGACTGCATAATACACATACAGTCAATGCTCCTTTACAAAACTTCTTCATATGTTTCATATTTTCAAACTTCCTCCTTTGGTTTTTAACTTTGGATTTTTTACTTTGATTCATTTCACAATATACCACCCTTAGTCCAACAAATGTCAAACAAGCATTACACTAATGGTCTTAGCAAAAAGCTCTCTCACATAATTCTCTAGTCCTTCAGTGTCACCCTCCAGCACAGCTTTGTTAAGAAAGTCTCTGTCTGTATCCTTTACCTGCTTATCGCCTTGAAGATCTCGGTGATGCTAACAAAGTCACAAATAACACTCAAAATACGAATTATGATATTATTTTGAAAAAAGCTTGTTTACAAGTGCCTTAGTATCTGCACTGTAGATTTTTATATTAAGCTTTGCGTTTGCAGGACAGTTTTTAACAAACATTGAAGCAGACCTTTTTAGCATATTAATGATATTGAGCTTGGAATTTTTGCTAACATCATACAGATATTCCGTCCAATATGCACCCTCATCATCCTTATGCAAAAGGAAGAGTCCGCAAACCTCATCCTCTTCGAGTGCACAGGAGGAAAGTTCAG
>JAFUGT010000176.1 GCA_017469275.1 Lachnospiraceae bacterium | reverse complement strand
TTCCTTATTATTATTTGTTTACTAGTTACATAACTTTTTTATCTACGCCATTTTAATAATTTCTACGCCATTTTTACGCCATTTTGATTATTTTTACGCCATTTTTACGCCATTTTTGCATGAAATTATATGAAGATATATAAATATATATGAGAATATATAAACCTCGCAAACCCTTTAAAACAGGGCATAAACGCAACATCTCCAAGCACTTCATCATAAAATATACGGAGTGATCTGATATACATAATAATTGAGCCAATTAAAGTAAAGCGCATTGGCATGACATCTCCATGACTTGACCGGTTTCTTAGCGGGATCATCATCAGGATAATAATTACATGGTATTTCCGGGTTGAGCCCTTTATCAAGATCTCTCTTATATTCCTGATCAAGTGTCATCGTATCATATTCCGGATGTCCTGTGACAAATATATTCTTTCCCCCATCTCCTATTATGAGATATGGTCCTGTAATATCACTTTCAGACACTATCTCCAACCTGTCATTGGCCACGATATCTTCCTTGGAAACACCTGTGTATCTTGACTGCGGAACCAGGAAGGAATCATCAAAACCTCTCACCAATTCTGTTCTCTTATGAAAAGTGTAATGCTTATATATTCCGGAAAATTTCTTTGGAAGATCATATTTGTGAACGCCATAACGGTAATATAATCCCGCCTGTGCCCCCCAGCATATATGCAATGTAGAGGTCACATTCTTCTCTGACCAATCCATTATTCTCGTCAGTTCCTCCCAATACTCCACATCTTCAAAATCAAGTTTTTCAACCGGAGCACCCGTTATTATCATTCCGTCAAACCGTCTGTGTTTTATATCATCAAATGTGGTATAGAAGCTTTCGAGATGTTTTCTTGCCACATTTTTGGGTTCATAAGTACCTGTAACAATCAATGAAATGTTAACCTGAAGCGGGGTGTTTGCCAGACTTCTGAAAAGCTGTAACTCCGTATCCTCCTTAAGCGGCATAAGATTAAGTATAACAACCTCCAATGGACGGATGTCCTGGCTCATCGCCCTGTCCTCATCCATTACAAATATATTCTCTTCCTCCAAAATCTTCTTTACAGGTAAATCGTTAGCTATTCTGATCGGCATTGATGTCATCCTTCTTTCTATATTATAATTATGTTAATTATTTATACCATCATTAATAAATCAAATTAATACAATTCTTTAGGGACTATGATTCTATAATCAATTCTAGCCGCGAGCCAGGTTGAGAAAATCCTCTTCCGACAGAATCGGTATATTGAGTTCTCTGGCTTTTTTATTCTTTGAAGAGTTAGAGGTTACATCATTATTGATCAGATAATCCGTATTCTTTGAAACCGAACCGGTGACTTTACCTCCCAACTTCTCAATATATTCCTTAAGTTCATCACGATTGGCAAATTTCTCCACACTACCGGTAATTACAAATACTTTGTCTTTAAGAGTCTGTTCACCCGACTCTTCTTCCTTCTCAAAAGTTATCTCCTTAAGAAGTTCATCAACAAGATTTTTCTTATCCTCATCATGGAAGTAGTCAAAGAAAGCCTTGGCGAGTACTTCTCCTATACCATCAATCTCAGTAAGTTCTTCCACATCAGCATTTATTATATTATCAAAATCTCCGTTAAAATGAGACACTATCACCTTGGCATTGGCAAGACCTATTCCTGTTATTCCCAGACTATATATAAATTTTGCCATTGGCACAGTTCTTGCATTATCAATAGATGCTATCAGGTTATCAAAGGATTTCTCCCCAAAACCTTCCATATTGACTATCACCTCTTTGTGAGCGTCAAGATGAAACAGATCCGGAAGTGAACGGATAAGTCCCTGATCTATGAATTTCTCCAAGGATGCCTCTGATAATCCGTCTATATTCATTGCATTTCTGGATACAAAATGCGAAAATCCCTTAATCTGCTTAGCCGGACAAGCCGGATTCTTACAGTATAATACCTGTACTCCATTTTCATCCTGAAGAGTTGTATCACCCTCACACGCCGGACATCTCGCGGGTAGTTTCAGATTATCACTTCCGGTAAGATTTTCCGCTACTTGCGGTATTATCATATTCGCTTTATACACTGTTATCCTGTCACCAATTCCTAATCTCAAAGCCCTTAAAATACTGACATTATGCAAACTGGCACGACTTACCGTTGTCCCCTCAAGCTCCACCGGTTCAAAAATTGCAACAGGATTGATAAGACCCGTTCTTGAAGGAGACCACTCCACTTCAATCAATGTTGTCTCCGCTAATTCATCCGCCCATTTAAAAGCTATTGAATCTCTTGGGAACTTAGCCGTAGTTCCCAAACTTTTTCCGTACTCAATATCATTATATGATAATACAAGACCATCAGACGGAATATCATGTTCTGCTATCCTGTCGGCAAATTCCATAACACGTTCTTCAATATTATCTCTTGTAACCGAAAAATGCTCAACCACATCAAATCCCTGTTTTGCAAGCCAGTCGAATCGTCCTGTCATTGTATTATCAAAACCGTATTCTTCAATCTGAGCATCGGTAAGTATATCTGCCACCATCGAAAATGCAAAGAAATTGACATGGCGTTTGGCAGTTATCTCATTATTAAGCTGTCTCACAGAACCTGAGCACAGATTTCTGGGATTTTTGTATTTTTCTTCAGCTTCTGCCAAAGCATCGTTCATTTTGTTAAAATCAGAATATTTGATTACTGCCTCTCCCCGAATCACAAGATTACCCTTAAATGGTATTTGTCTTGGAAGATTTTCAAAAGTCTTTGCGTTGTTGGTTATAACTTCACCAACTTCACCATTGCCCCTTGTAACCGCATTTAACAACTCGCCATTCTCATATGTCAAAACTACAGTTAATCCATCTAATTTCCATGACAGAACTCCCTCATGACTTCCGAGCCAGTCAGCCAACACCGATACCTCTTTTGTTTTATCGAGGGATAACATCGGTGACGGATGCTGCAGCTTTGGTAGCTCACTCAAAACCTCATAACCGACATTGACCGTAGGGCTGTTGGCAAGCACTATCCCGGTCTCTTTCTCAAGCGCAACCAGTTCATCATATAATCTGTCATATTCAAGATTAGACATTATCTCAGTGTCCTGTTGATAGTATGCCTTTGATGCTTTATTGAGTAATGTGACTAATTCTTTTAATCTTCTTTCTTTTTCCATCTTTGATTCCTTTACGATTTTTGAGTTTCTATTCTGCGTTTTAATTCTGCCAGTTCTTCATCGGAAACACTTCTGTATTTCCCGGATTCCAGATTTCCGATTTCAATATTGATCACACGTATTCTTCTTAATTTGACAACTTTATATTCGAATACTTCGCACATCTTTCGTATCTGTCTGTTGTAACCCTGCGTAAGTATAATTGAAAACGACTTATCATTTCTCTTCTTTATTTTACACGGTCTTGTCACAACCCATACATCTTTATTGGAATCATGAATCTTAACACCGCCTGCCATCCCTTTCAGAAATTCATCAGTAATTGTACGATTGACTGTTACCACATACTCTTTTTCATGCTGATTTCTCGCCTTGGATATCTCATTACACAAATCCCCATCATTGGTAAGCAACAACAATCCTTCCGAATCCTTATCCAGTCTTCCGATATATTTCAAATCTCTATCCAATTTAAAATTCTTAAAAATACCTGACTCATCACCATGATGTGCTGTACACGCATAACCCTTAGGCTTATTAAATGCAATTAATTTGAACGGATTATCTCTTTTGACTACTTTACCATCAGCTATTATTTCATCGGTATCATTTACTCTCATACCCATTACCGCCGGCTTTCCGTTAACGGTAACTTTCCCTTCTTCTATCCATTCATCAGCCTTTCTTCTGGAACAGATTCCGGCCTCACTGATATATTTATTCAATCTTATCTTTTCTTCCATAATTACATCCTCTGAACTTACATTGTTTTGATAACTGATTATCAACGTTTTGTTTTTTATTAAAAATATATATTTTTTAGATATATTTTTGTATATTTTTCATATTTTACTTGAAATAAATGTAAACCTAATATATAATAAAAAATGAAGACAACGAGGTGTTCTTTTCAGACAAGCAAGAGCATCTCGTTTTTTTATCAAAGTTATATGTTGTTTGGGGCGTGTAATATGCCTCGTATAAGGAGGTGAAGGTATATGGATAATATCGATAAAATAATAATCAACCTGCTACAGGACAATGCAAGACAACCGTTAAAATTCCTTGCAAGCAAGGTTTTTCTGTCTTCTCCTGCAGTTTCTGCAAGAATTGATAAACTTGAGAAGGAAGGAATAATTACAGGTTATCATGCTGAAGTTGATCCAATACTTCTTGGTTATCATGTAATGGCATTTATTAATATGTCGTTAGACCCAAAACAAAAACCTCAGTTTTATCCATATATATCCGACTGTCCAAATGTGCTTGAATGTAATTGTGTTACCGGTACCTATTCAATGCTTATTAAGGTAGCCTTTCCCAACACTATGGAACTTGATACATTCGTAAGCGAGTTGCAGAAGTTCGGCAAAACCGAAACTCAGATAGTTTTTTCTACTCCAGTTAAAGCCAGAGGAGTAAAGATTAATTAATCTCCACATCACGGCGATTAATTATATCATAGAAATCCTTGAGAGTACTATCTTTGTCAACAAGTTTCCCGTTTTCTTTTTCCACCGACTGAAATACTTTCTGAATATCTTTGTCACCCTTTAATTTTGCAATATAGTTCTGTGTTTCCTCCGGCAATTCTCCATTAACAATACGATAGCCCTGCGCACCATTAACTATGTACAAAGTGACTATATCATATGGAGATGAATTAACCCCATTAATAGTAAGATTGGAAACAACAAAAGCCACATAGCTGCCTTCATCGGGTCCGTCCTTAGTATATACAGTAATATTAGAATACTGAGTTATATATTCTGCCTTCTTCTTAAGAGTCTGGTCACTGGAATACTCAGATGGATCAGTAACCATATCCTGAAGACCGATATTATCACAGGTAGTTATAGCATTAAAATATGCATAAATAAAATTATTGAGTTCTTCATCATCATCTTTCTCATAAGGAATCATAGTATCATGTTCCTCTTTAACATCAACATCTTTCTCCATTACCTCTTGACGTTTATCAATCTCTATACCCTTATTCTGTTTCTTCGCAAAAGGATTGCCAATAAATGCATAGGCCAACACGCAACATAATATAAACAAGCTCCATCCGAGAATCAATTTAATTTTCGGACTTATATAAAGTGTATTATTTCTCACATGTAATTCCGTATCCTTGAAATGGAAATCCTCATAGGAATCTGACATTTTATCAAATATATTTTTCTTCATAGTTTTAACATCTCCTCATCGTCTACCTATTCTATCAAAAGAGATAATAAAATGCAAGCCATAGACAAAATCCTTATTTTTTGTTTGCCATTTTAGAACATATGTAGTATTATATCTTTTGTGATTGCACCAGTAGCTCAGTGGATAGAGCACCGGCCTCCGGAGCCGGGTGCGGAGGTTCGATTCCTCTCTGGTGCATTTGTCATTGGAGGAACTTATGAACTGTCATCTTTATATCAATCAAAATAATATATCATCTAATCATAGAGCTGCCATTAATGAATACATTAAGCGTCTAACGCCTTACTGTAAAACCGATTTGGTAATTGACAGCAGACTTACATTACCTAAAGACATTGAAAAGTCCGATCACCAACTAATTGTAATTAAAAAAGGGCTATCCTCATTATCTTCTACTGAGTTAGCCGAATATATTAACAAATTACAGACAACCGGTACCTCCACAATACACGTAACCATAGGCTATTCACAACAGGAGGTGCCAAATTCAAAACAACAAAGTATCTCTATCAGTCCGACAGATTTATCCAATGAAACACTATCCGTATTATTCTTAGAACAACTCTATCGCGCTTATACCATAATCAGTGGAAAAACATATCACAAATGAGAAATCTCTTCAAGCAAAACCACGCGCATTAATTGATGCGGGAATGTCATTTTTGAAAATGAAAGTTTCATATCCGCCCTTTGCTTAATCTTATCCGGAAGTCCCATAGAACCTCCAATCACATATGTTATACATTCTTTACCCATATCATATGCTTTATCAACTATGCTTCTATGCTTAGCTGTAGTTATCTCCCTGCCTTCAATACAGAGCGCTATCACATAATCACTTCCCTTTATCTTATCAAACATGGGACTGCATTCTTTTTCCAGAAAACCTTCAACAGACGAGATTTTCAAATTATCAGGTATCTTTAAATCCTGTAATTCTATAATATCAATAGCATTGCCTTTTTTTCTTATTAAATCTGTAAGAATCGAAATCTCATCCTTAAAGAACTTCTCTTTCACTTTTCCAACACACAATATCTTATATTTCATAAACACCTTCTAAATTGTCTGACAACGCGTGTAAACACTACCTATTGTTGTTAAATTTTCAATGTTTACACATATATTGTTTTCAATTTGTTTTATTTAACGTCATAATTTGTTCATAATTATATTTTATATTAAATACAGTAACCTTTTCATAATTTTTTCATTAATTCTCCCTTATACTTATACGGAAAGAGGCCCATGTAACATCGGGCCTCTTTTTTCATACTCTTTTCTTATAATTCTTCTTTGATCATTCTGTCAAATTCTGCATCCATCTCTTCTGATGGTTTTTGGGTAACCAATGACACGACAATGGTAAGAATCAGACTTATTAAAAATCCTATTGCCAAAGAATACAGACCGGTGTGGGTTCCAAGCGTAACTTTAATAGCGTTACCTGCTTCATCGACAGCATTAATTATCTTGATATAATCCCATATAATAACCGTTGCTGCACCGGACACAATTCCGGCAATAGCTCCCGGAAGATTGATACGCTTCCAATATAATGAAAGAAGTACCGTAGGACCAAATGCAGAACCGAAACCTGCCCAGGCATTAGAAACCAATCCCATTACGGAACTGTCAGGGTTAAGGGCGATAAGATAAGCAATCACCGCAATAGCAACAACCGTTAATCTACTTACAGCAAGAACTGTTGAGTCCTTGGCATCTTTCTTAATAATACCCTTGAACATATCCTCAGCCACTGCTGATGCAGTAACCAGAAGCTGTGAATCCGCAGTTGACATGATAGCGGCAAGAATACCGCAAAGGAATAATCCTCCAATAAAGTCAAGACTGAAATGATTGATAAATAATTCCTTTATCATTTCGATAAATACATTTTCAGAAGTGATTTTTGCAAAATCACCCTGTCCTAAAATATTAGGGAAAAGATAAGCACGTCCTACTATTCCGATTATGACGGCAAAGGTTAAAGATAATGCTACCCATATAATTGCGATTGCCTTTGACTTGTTAAGTTCTTTTTCGCTTGAAACCGCCATAAATCTTACAAGTATATGCGGCATACCACAATATCCGAGTCCCCACGCAAGCTGTGAAATAATATAAACAGCAGATACAGGTTTACCTGAATCATTCATTATATTAAGAAATGAACTTGCACCACCTGCAACCCCTGATTGATTCAAAATGTGGGTTATATTGGAAGGACCTACTATCGCATATGCAATGAAGGG
>JAFUGT010000175.1 GCA_017469275.1 Lachnospiraceae bacterium | reverse complement strand
TGATAGTTATTCCGATACATATTACAGAAGGTGTTTCCTTTGCCGGGAAGTAGATGCAGAGGAGTTCGTTCCTGTTGAATATGACGAGAGACATAAGATTAATCAATCCAAGGTGGAAATGCAGGCTGAGATAGATGCCATAATGGATATGGTCAATGATGAGTTGGAGAATGTCCATAAAAAGATGAAAGGCGGATTTGCCGGAGCCTTAGATTATTATATGACAGAAAAAGGTATATCAGAGTTCGAGTTACAACAAAGAACAGGAATTACTACTGTGAGTATCAGTAAGTATCGTAACACCTATGACCCGAATATGGAAAAGGGTACAGTTCTTGCTTTATGCAAGGGATTATATTTACTTCCCCATGAGGCATTTTATTTACTGGATATGGCAGACATAAAACTTACAAACCTTACGCCATCAAATATATTTGTTAGACATCTTATTACAAGTCATATGGATGACACATGGGCTCAATGGGTAGAGAAACTTATGATGTCCGGGATTGCAAAGGACTGGATTCCAAGAATCAATTCTGTTGTAAAGGATGTAAAACAGGATATGGAAGAAGAAAATGAAAAAAGTTTGTAGATAACTTAAATTCGGAATTTAATAGCATAAGCCACTATAAATAAAGGGTTTTTGCGATTATCTGTTTTGACAGATGACCGCAAAGGCCCTTTTTTCGTGCCTAAATTTAAAATCGGGTTTGATATGTAGGGGCGGAAAAATATGGCATGATACACATGTACTAAAAAATATTTAAGCCTAAATGGCGGCCGACATTGGGCGAGGATGAATAGTTCAGAAGATATACCTTTGAGGTAGATTCTTCGGCAACTATGAAATCTCGTCTTGTTGTCGTGCCAACAGAGATTGTCCTCGCCCAATCGGGGAAAGGACAATCTTATGAAAAAAGACGAATTATTATGTGAAACTGTAGACCCGGCAAAACTCGATTACAAGAATCCGATATTTGAGAGACTTGAAGAGGATCCAAATAATCCGTGGCATCTTGAAGACCAGATAAAGTTTTATAAGAATAACAATGTGCCGATTGCTTACTTCGCATTACCAGGACAGCGTAGCAGACATTATTATGCTATATTCGAAGGCAGGTCTGAAGGCGAAGCCAAAGGATATAACAAAATGAGGAATGCAGAGGTTAAGAAGAAGGAACGTGGTGATGCAGCCATCAAAGAGCATGAGACAGAGTCATATGATGTTATGATTGAGAATGGCTATGATGCTCCTAAAGAGGGTGATAACCCGGAAGAGATTATAGCGTATCAGGTTGTGATGGATGCACTTGCGAAAGAGTATAGTGAACTCTCTGAAGAAAAAAGGCGTATCTGTGATACAGTCAAGAAAGGTATGACTCAAAGGGATGCGGCAGCAGAACTCGATATACCTCGTAGGACATACAGGGATTACAAGGATAAAACCTTAGACGGTCTTGCAAAGAAAATGAAAGATTACAGATAAGAAACAGCCCCGGTGGTAGCACGATACCATCGGGGTTTTCTAATGGCGCAATGTGCGATTTTGTAATATAATATCTATAACATTTTTGAAAGGATAGTGTTTTACATGAGGATTTTTTATTGCCGTGTTGGGTGGATGAAAAAATATAAGGGATATGTAGACAATGACCGCCCTGTGAATGGTGGGAAATATAACAAGACTCATATAGGACATGAAGTTTATAATTTTCTACAACATGGTGGGGAATATTATGGGTTTGTGCAGTCCGGGAACATATCGATAGAAAAACTCGGTGCAACACGTAAGGATTCCGAGGTTGATGATGTGCTTGTGGTATGGGTGTCTACAAAACCATCGGGAGGTCAGTATATTATTGGTTGGTATAAAAACGCTACGGTTTATCGAATGTTACAAAAGGCTCCTGACTCAGTAATAGCAGAGCGTGATTTAAAAGACTACTATGATTACAACATATTCTCTAAAGATGCTACGCTCCTTAATGAAAACGAGCGTAAAAAAATCATAAAGGGAATGGGGCATTATAATACATGGTATGGAGATGATGGAGAAACAGATGCAGAGGTATTAAGATATATTGATGCCTACGAGAATAAGCAGCTCGCTGAAATAACTGACATTGAAAAAGGGCTGGAGCAGTTAGAGGGACTTGAAAAAGAGACAATCATCAAAGGTAGGGTTAATCAGAATAAGTTTAGAGATGCCCTGCTCAAGCGGTATCAGCATTGTTGTCTTTGCCAAGTAAATGACTCACATTTTCTGGTAGCAAGCCACATTAAACCTTGGAGTGAAAGTTCTGGCACAGAGAAACTTGATATTGATAATGGGCTACTGTTATGCCCTGATCATGATAGGCTGTTTGATTCCGGCTATATTTCTTTCAATGATGGTGGTTCGGTTATTATATCTGACAAACTAACTGATATTAACAGGATGATGCTTAATATAAATCCGGGAATGAAGATAGAGGTTACAGAGGGCAATATAGAATATATCAGATACCATAGAGAAAACAAATATAAGGGATAAAATACAGCACCGCCGGAGATGACCTCTGACGGTGCTTTTGCATCTAATCTTTTTTATAAAATTCTGTACAATATCCATCAGCATTAAGAGCCAAGCCCTCGATCCATTCCGGGGTTCTGCCCATCTGCTCACAGATAGCGTTGATATCAACATCCTTTGATGCTTCAATGATAAGTTCGTCATGAACGTGACCTACGATAAAGCAGTGGGAGAGTGTTTTCATTGCATAACACAGAATGTCTCTGCTTATTGCCTGCACGATGTTTTCAACGAACTTAGGACCGTAGGACTCGATGCGTTCCCACTTCTTATTGGTACCGACACCTTCATATGTGACGGACTCCCCGCCGAATTTATTCTCGCCAATCTTAGGCTTGATATATGTGAGCCGTCTGCCAGAAGGGAGAGTGATGAATAGCATACCACTCTGATATACAAACTTGATACCATGGGTTTCGGTGGCAGTTCTCAACTTAATAGCGTTCTTGACCTGTAAATCCACATCCCACCAGAACTGTACGATATTAGGGTTAGCATTCCTCCATGATATTACAAGAGGTTTTAATTCATCTTCAGTAAGCCCCATATCAAGGGCACCCATAGATTTTAATGCACCGTCCGACCCACCGTACCCAAGAGCGAGCTCCGCGATCTTCCCTTTCTGCCTTAAGTGTGCATTCTGTCCGTGCTTTTCAACAGGAACACCGAACATGGCACTTGCTGATGCACAGTAGATATCTCCGTTTTTCTTGAATACATCCATACGCCATTTCTCTTTAGCAAGGAAACTTAACACACGAGCCTCAATAGCACTAAAGTCCGATACACAGAACTTATATCCCGGTTTCGGAATAAAGGCTGTTCTGATAAGCTGGGAGAGTGCATCGGGTACATCATCATACATCATGGTCATAAATTCATAGTCCCCGGACTTTACTATATCTCTTGCGACCTCCAAGTCCTCCATGTGGTTCTGAGGCAGGTTCTGTAACTGCACTATCCGTCCAGCCCACCTTCCAGTACGATTCGCTCCGTAAAACTGGAACATACCTCTTGCACGGCCATCGGCACATACAGAGTTAGCCATTGCCTGATACTTTTTAACAGATGATTTTGCGAGTTGCTGACGGAGTTTAAGAACATCTGCCACATCGGTAGGTACAGTCTTTAGCAAATTGATGATAGCCTTTTTATCAAGTGAATCTGTTTCAATCCCCTTGGACTCAAGCCACTCCTTAAGCTGTGCCACGGAGTTCGGATTCTCAAGGTCTGTCTTGTCCTTAAGTGTACCCATAAGCCTTGCCTTGCTAAAGGCATCGAACTTAATGGCATTATTTACAACATCCATATCAAGGAGAATACCTCTGTCATTTATCTCCTGGTCCTGC
>JAFUGT010000174.1 GCA_017469275.1 Lachnospiraceae bacterium | reverse complement strand
TATCAGTGGTAATTTCTGAACGCACACCCGTCACACCCAAAGATGATACACAATATATGAAACCTTTTGCCTCTTTAGCGATGTTTTCTATTCTGTCCTCGGAGGTAGGCGCTATCATTGAGATAAGGTCAATTCCATTCTCCTCACATTCCTTTGATAGTTCCTCCTTCTCTTCGAAGGGAACATCCGGAACAATGACACCATCGATTCCGACTTCTTTACACTTAGCAAGAAATCTCTCAGTTCCATACACATATATAGGATTCATATACGTCATAAATATAAGTGGTGTATCAATCTCTTTTCTTAACCTTATGACCAGATCAAAAAGCTTATCCGTTGTGGTCCCTGAATTCAATGCCCTGACATCTGCCTCCTGAATCACCGGTCCTTCTGCGATAGGATCTGAAAAAGGAATTCCTATCTCAATAATATCAGCACCATTTATAGCCATGGTCCTTATTAGTTCAAAACTAGTCTCTATATCAGGATCTCCCCCGGTGATAAATGGTATAAATACTTTCCCGTTCTTAAATGCATCCGTTATCCTACTCATATATATTAACCCCCCTGTATCTTGCAATTGCTGCCACATCCTTATCTCCTCTTCCTGATACTGTAGCAATTATTATCTGATCCTTGTCCATGTCGCCTGCAATCTTCATAACATGAGCTATTGCATGAGCACTTTCAATAGCCGGAATTATTCCCTCTGTCCTCGACAGATATTCAAAGGCCTGTACTGCCTCCTCATCTGTTACAGGAACGTAGGTGGCGCGTCCGGTCTCATTCAACCATGCATGCTCAGGTCCTATTCCCGGATAATCAAGTCCTGCCGAAATAGAATATACCGGAGCAATCTGACCGTATTCATTCTGACAGAAAATGGACTTCATACCGTGAAAAATACCCATGGAACCATTTGCAATCGTTGCCGCATTTTTCGGATTATCCACTCCAAGACCTGCCGCCTCACATCCGATTAATTTGACATTTTCATCCTTAATATATTCATAAAATGAACCCATGGCGTTGCTGCCGCCGCCTACACAGGCAACAATTGCATCCGGAAGTTTTCCCTCCGTCTCTAATATCTGGGCTCTGCTCTCCTTACTTATGACACTTTGAAAATCTCTGACTATCATGGGAAAGGGATGCGGTCCCATCACCGAGCCCAACACATATAATGTATCACTCATGCGGGAAGTCCACTCGCGCATGGTCTCATTAACTGCATCTTTCAAAGTCATTGTACCCGAGGTTACAGGGTGAACCTTGGCACCTAAAAGCTCCATACGAAACACATTAAGTGCCTGTCTCTCCGTATCCTCTTTACCCATAAAAATCTCACATTCCATTCCCATAAGTGCAGCTGCCGTTGCGGTTGCAACTCCATGCTGCCCAGCCCCGGTCTCAGCTATCACTCTCGTTTTACCCATCTTCTTGGCCAGTAAGACCTGTCCCAACACATTATTGATTTTGTGCGAACCTGTATGATTTAAGTCCTCACGTTTCAGATATATCTTTGCTCCCCCAAGATCCTTCGTCATCTTTTCTGCATAATATAAGAGTGAAGGTCTTCCGGCGTAATTCTTCAAAAGATCATCGAGTTCCCTGTTAAAGTCAGGATCATTCTTATAATGCTCATATGCCTCCTCTAATTCATGTACCGCATTCATTAAAGTCTCCGGTACATATTGTCCTCCATACTTTCCATATCTTCCTGTACTCATAATATATATAACTCCTTTCATATTTTCATTTTCATATAAGTAAATGCGAAACGCGTATACAATGTATATCTCATCGCACAATTCACATATTTTCATTTCTATATCACATTATTCTCACGCATCTTGCTTGAATTATATTTCTTATTCCCCAAGCATAAAGAACGCATTTTAAAGCCTTTGAACAATATCCACCATCTCTTCAATCTTCTTATAATCCTTATATCCGTCTGTCTCTACAGAGCTGCTGACATCTACGCAAACCGGTACACTCACATTTTTAAGTGATATATTTTTTATTATTTTTGTCACATTTTCAAAATCAATACCGCCAGCCAGCATATACGGTTTACATAATTCTGGTATTAGTTCGTGGTTAAATGTTACCCCGACACCACCGTAATCCTTCTCAGAGAATGCATCCAGAAGCAGATAATCTACCGGAAGGCTTTCTGATTCAAGCACCTGTTCCTTGCTGCGAACCCTTACTGCTTTAATTATGGGAATATCCTGATTTCCCTTAACAGAAAGATGTTCTTTTAATCTTGATATATAATTCTCATCCTCATCACCGTGAAGTTGAATCATATCAATAATGTTATCACAGACAAGTCTGTCAATAAACTCTATGTTCTCATTTACAAAAACTCCCACCGCCCTAATAGAAGAATCCAGTTTCGATTTGAGATGTTTGGCAGTATCATAATCTATTTTCCTCTTTTGTCCGGCAAAAACAAATCCTATATAGTCCGGTTTGCAAACATTGACATACTCTATATCTTCTTCTCGCTTCAAACCACATATTTTTATCTTCATTTCTGTTCTCCCATATGATAAGTCAATCTCAAAAACATCTGTTATTCAACCGATTCCCTTTAGCTCGGCAAGTTTTGCTTTTTTATCTTCAGCACGCATGAGAGTTTCTCCAATAAGTACAGCATCAGCATATTGGTTTTCAAAGGCAGCCACATCAGCTCTTTCCTTGATACCGCTTTCCGCAACAAATAATATATCCTTAGGAATCGTTTCTCTAAGCCTGGTTGTATTATTAATATCCACAGAAAAGTCTTTGAGATTTCTGTTATTCACTCCTATAATTCTTGCACCGGCACTCACTGCTATTTTTATCTCTTGTTCATCATGCGTCTCCACCAGGGCTGAAAGACCAAGGCTGTCACATATTTTTATATACTCCCTTATTGTTTTTTCAGGCAGGAGAGAAACAATGAGCAGTACCGCATCAGCACCTATCACCTTCGCCTGATATATCTGATATTCATCTACGACAAAATCTTTTCTCAATATGGGTATATCTACTTCAGCTCTGATATCCCTAAGATATTCATCACATCCCATAAAGTATTTTTCCTCGGTGAGTACCGACAGACAATCAGCTCCTGCCTTTTCATACTCCTTGGCAATCTTAACATAAGGAAAATCATGAGCAATAATTCCTTTTGACGGGGAAGCCTTTTTGACTTCACATATAAAAGAAATCCCATCTTTTTTCAACGCCTTTTCAAAAGAACACGCCGGAAGCATTGAGGTAGTGTTCAATGCCAATTCTTTCATTTTCTCCGGTGATATATGCTTTTTCTCTTCCTCAATCTGAATTCTCTTATCTGCGACAATCCTCTCTAATATATCCGCTGCCATATCCTACTCCTTTATAAAAAAATTATTAAGCATTTCCATTCCATATTCCGTGAGAACTGATTCCGGATGGAATTGGAAACCGTATATAGGTCTGTCGACATGCTTTACTGCCATAATCTCTCCATCTTCAGTACTTGCAATCACTTTAAGACATTCCGGAAGACTGTCCTTATCGCCTGCCAAAGAATGATATCTTGCCACTTTAACATTTTCAGGAATGCCTGCAAAAACAGAAGCATTTTTATCCAAAGTCACAACGCTCTGTTTTCCATGCATCAATTCCTTTGCATATGTCACTTTCCCGCCAAACGCCTCAACTATGGCCTGATGTCCCAGACATACCCCCAATATCTTAGCATCACCTGTATAATCTCTAAGAAGCTCTTCACATATCCCTGCTCTATCAGGTCTGCCCGGTCCCGGAGATAAAATGATATATTCAGGTGACATATCCTCAATCTCCTTAACACTTAATTCATCATTGCGGGCCACCTTAATGTCATGTTGCTTCAGATAATCCGTCTCATATCCTTCTATATTTGATTTGGATTTACTTTTTTGTATTGTACCAATATATTGAACAAGATTATATGAAAAACTGTCATAATTATCAATCAACAAAATCATCCTTCCACCTCCCCTGCACGCCTGATAGCTTCAATAACCGCTCCGGCCTTATTGGCACATTCCATATATTCATTTTCCGGAATACTGTCAGCTACAATCCCCGCGCCTGCCTGAACATATACCTTATCACCTTTTTTTACCGCAGTTCTAATTGCTATACATACATCAAGATTTCCGGAAAAATCGATATACCCGATTGCTCCACCATATATTCCTCTGGCAACAGGCTCTAACTCATCAATAATCTCACAAGCCCTGAACTTGGGTGCTCCGGAAAGTGTACCCGCCGGAAGCAGCGCACTTATTGTATCACAGCCATCTTTATCTTCTCTCAATTTACCTATCACCGTTGACGCTATATGCATCACCTTTGAAAACCTGTGAATCTGCATATACTCTTCAACTTCAACGGAACCAAACTCAGATATTCTTCCTATATCATTTCTTGCCAGATCAACGAGCATATTGTGTTCGGCACATTCTTTTTCATCGGCCAGGAGTTCTTTCTCAAGCTCTTTATCTTCATTCTCATCAATACCCCTATGCCTTGTGCCTGCCACAGGAAATGTGGTAAGTTTGCCATCGTTAAGCCGTACCATAGTCTCAGGAGAAGTACCTGCAATCTCTATATCATCACATCCAATAAAATACATATACGGAGACGGATTCGTAGTCCTTAACACTCTGTAGGTATTAATAAGACTACCTTTATAATCAGCCTCGAATCTTCTTGATATTACTCCTTGAAAAATGTCACCCTCACGAATATATCTCTTTGTACTCTCCACCATGTTGCAATATTCGTCTTCTGACAGATTGCATTTAAACTCCACATTTTTCGGAACATCCTCTGTTTGCAGCGGTTCTGTACTCCTGATAAGATGAATCATCTTTTCTATTTCCAACAAAGCAGCATTATAACCCTGTCTGCCCTGTTCACTTCTATAATTAACAATCACACTTATCTTTTGTTTTAAATGATCATAAGCAATAACTTTGTCGAACAGCATAAGATTATAATCATCAAAATCACTGGATTTCAGATTAAGTTTGGGTTCCGCATACCCAATCATTTCGTATGAAAAATAACCTACAAGTCCGCCGGTGAAACTGGGCATTCCTTTGATCTTCGGAGACTTGTACTCATCTAAAATACCTCTTAATGCATCCATAGGAGCCTTTTTCTCTCTATTTACAACAGCACCGCTTTTCACTGTTACATAACCGTCTTTACACGAAATCTGCAAAAGTGGATTAACACCAAGGAAGGAATACCTGCCCCATCGATTTCCACCCTCAACACTTTCTAAAAGATAATATCTGCTGTCAATCTCCTTCAATCTTCTAAGTAACGTTATCGGCGTTACAATATCAGCATATATCTCTTTACATATAGGTATCATATTGTACCCGGTTTCAAATTTCTTTGCCTCTTCATATTCAGGAAACATGGTATTCCTCCTTTCAAAAATGTTATCAACACAATCTACGAACTTAATAATTTCCTATAAAGTAAAAAAACTCCTATCCCATATCTATGGGACAAGAGTTATATACTATCTCCTGCGGTACCACCCAAATTGATGCTGATGCATCCACTCTTCCATACATACCAACATATGCACCCTCTTGATAACGGCAAGGCTCCCGTTGGCTGATACTCTGCACAGTATAATAGGCATTTCAAGCCACCCTCGTAAGTCCATTCAACTATTGACCACTCTCTGCATCTCACCACCACAGATCTCTGTACAGCTTTACAATAGTCTACTCCTCTTACTCATCGGTTTCGTAGTACTGTATTGAATTATAATATTGAAACAAATATATTCGTTTCAACAATTAGAAGTATACCCAAGTAATAGGTATTTGTCAATAAAAATTTTACTGAAATATTCGCTTTCAGTCATATAATCCTTCTCTGCTTTTCTTGTGCCTGTCTCTGCAATCCATAGCGAAGGTGATAAGAAATTTATAAAAATCCTTAACAACCGCATTCTTACCTGCCTGTTCACCGTAAGCGATTATGATATCTCTTTTACATTCCTGTCCTTTAATTGGTAATAGCACGACATTTTTTGAAGGTTCAGCACTTTCCCAGGAATATTCCGGCCAAAAGCCCACTCCAAGACCGGCGCTTATCAAACTTCTAACCGCTTCAAAATTCATACTTTCAAAAACAATATTAGGGGTAAATCCCGCCTGCATACAGAATTGGTCACAAATATCCCTTATCGGTCTGGTATCTGCCATCATTATAAAGCCTTCCCCAGACACCTCCGCAAGATCTATATCACTATAGCCCGCATATTTTGATGATGCAGGCACTGCAAGGAAGAATTTTTCCTCTAATGTAATCTGGTCAGATGTTGTTCCTCCCTTAGGTAATGCCGCTGTGATACAAAGATCATAGTCCACCGCATTAGGACTTTGAACAAATTCAAAATTAATATCCGGATGCTTTGCCTTATATTCAATAATACAATTTGTCACAAGAATAGAAGCAGCCAAAACATTAAGATGAATTGTACTCTTCTGTTTCTTGTCAGCCTCCGATAGTTTTCTTGGAAGATTGTCAATTGTATTAATTATAGGACGGACCTCTTCAGCAAGAATTTTTCCTGCAGCAGTGAGAACTATTCCACCTTTCTTCCTCTCAAACAATTTGACATTAAGCTCATTTTCCAAACGTTTTATAGATTGTGACAATGCCGGCTGGGCGATTTTCAAGGAATTAGCTGCCTTTGTAATATGCTCATACTGAGCCGCCACAAGAAAGTATTGTAATTGCTGTAATTCCATATCTGCCTCCGGTATAATTATTAAATGGTGTCGCTTTCCCGTGCAAGCACGGAAGCAACACCTTTGCTCATTCTTTCCCGTCGTCTGTCGACTCCGTGTTTTCAATCGCAAAAGTGTCGCTTTCCCGTGCGAGCACGGAAGCAACACCTTTGCTCATTCTTTCATGTTCTTCAGCAATTGCTCTTACTTCCTCATCGGCTTCAATGAACAGCTTAGCTAATTCAGGATCAAAATGCTTTCCGGCACCCTCTTTAATTATATCCATAGCTTGTTCAAAAGTGAATGGCTTCTTGTAACTTCTTTTAGAAACAAGAGCATCGAATACATCGGCAATAGCCATTATTCTAGCAGACAAAGGTATTTCCTCTCCGGCAATTCCACACGGATAACCTGAACCATCCCATTTTTCATGATGATAGGTGGCAAGATTCTTCGCCTCTTTAAGATATCCGCTGTCTGATACCAGTGCCATAGCACTGGTAATTATATCATTACCTGCAGTTGTATGACTTTTCATGATTTCAAATTCTTCATCAGTCAATTTTCCCGGTTTATTAAGTATCAGATCTGATACTTTGATCTTACCTACATCATGAAGAGGAGCTGAATTAGCCACATCCTCCATATACTCATCTGTGAGATATTCCGAGTATACTCCTTTTTCCTTCATTTTTCTTAATATAAGACGAACATATGCCGCTGTCTTTCTGACATGATCACCGGTATTCTTATCGCGGCTCTCCACAAGATCTGCCAAAACATATATAAGACCATTTTGCATATGAGCAATCTCTTCACCTTTTTCCTTGACATCCTCAATATATCCAACAGTCTCGGCTATTGTCTTAGTCAGCGAATCGTAGAGATTCTCTATCTCATCTCCTGTGTTAACATTAAGTCTGTTAAGTCTCTCCACACTGACATCAATGGTCTCTTCGTTGTCATATACAAATTTGCTTGCAGATAGTGTCATAGCTGTTATCGGATAGATTAAATTGTAATCTGCAAGCCATACACAAAAGACAAGAATAAATATAAAGAACCCGACAAACAACGAACTGACCATAGTTAAAAAACTTATACTATTAAGTGCAACATCCTGCATCTGTATATCGGCCGCAGCATAACATACACAATTACCTTCGGAATCATATACAGGCTCATAATCTGTTAAAAGCCATCCGTAGGTATCATCGGTAACAATAGAATCTATATTCTCCCCTGCCAGAAGATTGGGAATATACTCGCTAAAAGACTCATCAAATTCTATAATTTCACCTGGTTCCGCACCTGGCAAATCCGCCGTATCCAAATCAAACACAACATGGCATCCGTCTTCTTTAATTTGATATACATACAGATATTCAATATCCTTAGAGGTTTCTCTTATCTTCTCAAGTTTTTTCTCAACTTCCTTATACCCTTCAGCATTTTCTCCCTCTGATAAATATACGTCCACAGCATCACCATCGATTGTACTGGCAGCTAACTTTGCCACATTTTGACCTGTGGTGGTAAATTCCTTAATAGCAAAGTTGCGGTAAAGCAGGTAACTGATAGCGGTAGTGACAAATGCAACGAATATCATTATCGCGCTGATAATCACAATTATC
Organism: Lachnospiraceae bacterium; assembly: GCA_017469275.1. Taxonomy (GTDB): domain Bacteria; phylum Bacillota; class Clostridia; order Lachnospirales; family Lachnospiraceae; genus CAG-590. The sequence goes on along the minus strand of JAFUGT010000174.1, from coordinate 25,338 downwards.
TTGACTCTCAATGACGTCACTCTGGTATCATTTTTAGATGCAGCATCCAAATCCTCCGCTGACATAGGAGTCTGTCGCCAGCCCGTAAGTCTAAGCGATGATTTAACTTTATCCGGCAACAGTCTAAGAATGACAAATACGAGTAAAACCGTAATGGCTTTATCCACAAGATCTATCGCCATATCAGATATAAACTGAGCCTGAAAAACGGAAAGCGAACCCTTTTCAAGTAGTGTCTTAGCAAATGGTGCTGATATTCCTTCTCCCATCCCAAATCCGTACATCAGATATGTTATGAGTGACCCAAACGCACCTCCGACTATTGCAAACACAGGAATTGTGATGATTGTCTTATGTATTTTTTCAAAATATCCTTTGTTGGCAAAAAAAGCACCAAATATAGCAATCACTGCACTTAAAACTGCATAATATGCATTAGCGGGATCAGCAGTCATATTAACTATATTAGTAACATAGCCCACAATAATTCCCGGCAGATATCCACCAATCGCAGCTGCAGTAATGGTACCCACATTATCAATGAAAAGCGGTAATCCCAAATAGCTGACAATATGATTCAATATCAGATTAGTCAATACAGAAAGAACCATAAACACTAACATTCTTATCCTGTTACGTTCCCTATTCATTCTATCCTTATCGATTGCCATTAAAATAATCTCCTTATTAAGTGTTAAGTCGTAGGTGATTGCGAAACTCATCAATACAGTTGATATGCTTCATTTACATTCTCTTCTCATAATCCTCTTTGGGCATAGGTTTGGCAAAATAGTAACCCTGTATCATATCGCAACCCTGTTTTGCAAGAAAATCAACCTGTTCCTTGACCTCTACGCCCTCTGCAACGGTTCTCATATTAAGACTCTTGGCAAGTTTGATAGCTTCGGATACAACTATCTCTCCTCGTTCTCCCTGATTCTCTCCCCTGAAGAACTCAGCATCTAATTTCAACACATCAAGAGGCATGTCCTTCAAGGAATTAAGTGATGAATATCCCGAACCGAAATCATCCATAGATACCGAAAAACCATATTCCTTCAAACGGGTAATGGTAGATATAAGCGCTTTCTTATCGTCAAAAAATGCACTTTCCGTAAGCTCTATCTCTATATACTCATGAGGCGTTCCTGCTTTATCAACGATATCTCTTATCTGTTCAGCCAGATCACTTTCGATAAAATGCGCTCTTGACACATTGACAGACACAGGTACACATTTACAGCCTTTGTCAAGCCACGCCTTCTGATCTTTTGCCACATGCTCTAACATATAATGATCTATCTCAGTAATGAAACCGCTCTTCTCAAAAATAGGAATAAATCTTCCCGGCGGAACAAATCCCATATCTTCATTCTGCCATCTTATAAGAGCCTCTGCCCCTTTAAGTTTGTTAGTACTTGGATCATATTTGGGCTGGTAATATACCATAAATTCTTCATGCTCTATGGCATAGCGTTGTCTTTCCGTCACCTTATCTATCCACTTCTGATCCTCAACAAGTTTGGTATCAAAGAGGGCAACTCCCGACTCATCCGAATCAGCCAACGTACCTCTCGCAGTACATGCATTGTTATATACAACTTCCAAGTCAAGTATCTTTCTTCTAAGTACCCGTCCTTTTTCATTTCTGATAACTTCTACCGGAGCAACACCTGCCTGAAAACTGAACACATGCTCAGGATCTATCTTCTCAAGCTCCAATATAAGACTTTGCAGGCGCATTTTAAGTCTGTCCACATCATCATATTTTAACAGCAAGGCAAAATTAGAATTTGATACGTGTGCGATCATTTCTTTTTTGTTAAGGTGTCTGTTAATCAGATAATACACTTTCTTGAGCATTCTCTCACCCTGCTCAATGGAATGACATACACAATAATTTCTGTATTTTACAAAGACCAGATTGATAACGGCATATGTATGTCGTGAAGTACTTCCTTTTCTGAGGAAAGGCTCCCCTTTATACAAAAACCAGGTCCAGTTGTGTCCGCCTGTTACAATATCCGTAAAGAGCAGTCTGACGGTCTTTCTCTGATTGACTATGTTGATAATTATATTAATCAACATTACAACAAAGATGATAAATGCAATCATGCAAACAAACACTACAAATATAGTGAAATATTCAAAATCATCATAAGCAAAATTAATATATGCCTTGGCAATCAGTTCTTCACTACCCTCGTTCACTTTTACCGCAATCCAAAAAGGCAGATGAACCATAGCATTATCATCCTCTCCCTGAAGAGCTTTGGTGGTTTCAACCGTTTTGTCAATTTCGTCATCAATCAAACCATCGATTTCTTCTTTTGACATATCTTCTTCAAAGTCTACATTTGTCATAGGATAAAGCAAGGCTGACAATGACTTAAAATCCGGTCTTACTTCTCCCTCCACTATATCCAGATAGTCGTACTTTGAATCCTCATAGATACTGATATTGTCCATGTAGTTGATTACAACCGGCGTATTGATATCTTCTGACTCATTAACACTATCCGGCATATTAATACTAACGTTAACTCCCGAATTATTATCATCTGCGGAATTAACACTAACAGTCAAGCCTGACTCATCTTCCTCATCAATGATAGTAGTATGCGAATACATCTTATAGCCCTTATCGCTAAATGTAGCTTCACCATTTTTATGTATTATTGTTCCGGAAGCATCTCTAATAACATAATCTCTTCCGCTGGCATCTAATAATTTATATATATCATCTTTATTATCATCTTCATCACTTTCCCAATTATCATATATAGATGCCATATACTTAATTGCATCACATTCTGCATTTGTCTTGCTCTTAATGAAAAAATGCGCTATTATCAGCACAAAAGCTGCAATAGACGCAACGACCAATGCATTGCTTATCATCAAAAAAATGATACTTACCCAAGAATGGTTCTTCTTAATTTTCCTGATTTTTTTCTGATTTCGATTTGCCATATCAATCCTTCCCCTTATTTAAAAAAACAAAAATCCACATTTAAGTATATCTAAAAAATATATATTTTTCAATACTTCTTATAGGAAATTGCGTCCACAGGACAATGCCCCTTGCACTCCCCGCAATGCACGCATTCCCTGTCACCTACTTTTTTGACATCAAGTTTACACTCACGGACACATATATTACATCCAATGCATTTACTCTCATCAACTTTGATACCACATATGGAGACTTTGTAAAACAGAGAATAAATGGCGCCTAATGGACAAAGAAAACGGCAAAAACATCGAAATACCAATACCGCAGAAACCATAATAACCAATAAGACCACAACTTTCCAGACAAACAACGAACCTGTAAGAGCTGCCAACTGTTCTTTCATTGCCGTCAAAGTAAGACCACCCTCCAAGGTACCCGCAGGGCATATATACTTACAAAATCCGGGAACAAATTTTATGAGAGGAATTACTATAACAAATATCGCAAGAATAACATATTTCAGATATGACAACACCTGACTCCAGGTACCCTTCTTAACTTTCTTAGTCGGTATCTTATATAGAAGCTCCTGAATAAGTCCGAAAGGACATAGAAATCCGCATATTACCCTTCCGAAAAGCACACCGAATAATATTAAAACACCCAGTATATAATAGTTGACTCTATATTTTGCAGAGACCAATGCAGATTGCAGACTCCCCAACGGGCATGCTCCCAAAGCTCCCGGACACGAGTAACAATTAAGTCCGGGAACGCACGCTCCCTTGAGTTTTCCCTGATATATCTCACCTTTCGCAAAACCTGTAAAATTACAGTTATATAACAATGCGCAGAAAAGCTGTATCAATCTGCGCTTATGCTCAGATAATTTCATCATCACCGTTCCTTTTTCAACCAGACCGAAGTTTCACTTAGCATATACTATATTCAATCGTGAAGTGAGACTTCGGAATTTATCCGATTCCTATACATTCATAACATATGCGGATTGCCTTGTTCATAATATCCGCATAACCTCCGTTATGAATGCCTATCACCACAAGAATAATCCCGACTGATATCAAACCGGCTCTTATAAATATAATATTTTTTCCCTTTTTCTCCATCTTAAATCTCCATTTATTAAAGACCTCAGCGGTTTAGCTACTTTGCAAGAGCTTCATCGATTGATGACTTATATTTCTGATACTGTTCTTCCTCACCCTCTGAACCAATATATATGGCACTGATAATGCCATCCTTACCTATAACAACTGTGTATGGTATTCCCTGAGTAGGATACTTATAATTGATTTCTCCTTCCGGATCATATGCAATAGGAAAAGTGTATCCGTTCTCCTTAACAAATGCATCAACCGTATCATTACTCTCTACGCAGTTGACACACAATATCTCAACATCATCCCCATATTCCTTGTTAAGTCTTTCAAATGCAGGCATCTCACCCACACAAGGTCCGCACCATGTCGCCCAGAAATTAATAAGAACCACTTTACCTGAGTTCTCTGAAAGTGTAAACTTCTCTCCACTTACCGTATCCGCAGTAAAATCAGGAGCTTTATCCCCCTCTGAGAGTTCTCCATAACTCATGTCATCCTCTGAATTATCCGAAACTGCATCATTTTGAGCTTCGCCATTTTCTTCCGGTGCTTCAATCACATCCTGCCCCTCTTTGTGTGAACCATCAGGACCTGCAATATCACTTGTACAGCCCGCAAGAGTAAAGGCAATAAGACACAAACACAACACCTTACCTGCTTTCATACATATTTTCATAAATCTCAAACTTGTTTTTCCCATAAATGACCTCCGGTTTTAAGTAATATCATATTTAATTCGATAACATATTTCTATTATTACATCCTTCTTCAATAAAACATAACGCATTACAATATAAAATATATTATACACCTATTATACCCAAACTCAGGGAAAAAACAACCGAAAAAGAGACTTACACCTTTTATTGGTACATATCCTTTTTACCATAGTGTCCGGTAAAGCAGGTACATACCATAATGGAGTAGTCTCTTTGCTCGTCATTAATATTAATATCAAATTATTAATATAAAATCATTACCAACATCTGCTTAATTAAGCAATCCGTTTTCAAGGCATTCTGTATTAGCTTTTTTCTTTTTCTCTTTCTTTCCTGAAGATTTGCTGTCACTTGACTCAGCCTGTGCCTGCTTGGATGCCTCCACCGCTTTGTCAGCAGTTTCCTTATCCTCGGTCACATAATCCTTTAATACATATCCCTCTTTACCATCATAAGTTACTCTGATATAGTCACCTGATGTCTCGTATGCCTCTATCGTGCTTCCTATGGCAACGACGCCAAGATCCTCGCTCGAACCGGAAGCCTCTTTGCGTAGAGTTATACTTTCTGTAGTGTACATTGTAACCGCAGCCGCCTTATTATCAGTTGTTTCCGTATTCTCTGTTTCAGCGTTATCAGTCGACTCATTCTCTGCATCTGAATTCGCAACTGCTTCACTATCACTCTTCTCTTCCTCAGCAGTAGTATCACTGTCCTCAGATGCCGCCTGCTCAGTAGCCTGTGTAGTACTTTCCTGCTCTGCCTCTGTTGTTTTTGCCTCGCCGCCACCACAGCCGGTAAGTGTAAGCGCCAACGCTGCAGCCGCCAAATAACATTTGTATCTGTCAAGTTTCATCTTATTCCATTCCTTTCAGGTTTATCTTACTTTAACTCTTTCTTTTTCTTACTGAAATATCTGTAATGCTTCTTTGCACCGTACTTGAATTTCCAACCCGCTTTATTGGTTCTCTCAAAGTTAGGATCAAACACATAATTCTTCTTTCCCATCTTGATCGTCACCCATGCGTGAGCACCGAACTTAGACGGTTTACCGTTCTTAAGTGCCTGTGGAACATAACCTCTTACAAATGTAGCGTCATATCCTAACACCTGCGCCATAAGGGTAAATGTAGCCGCCTGTGAATTACAGTCACCCTTCGATCTTACAAATCCATAATTTCCAAAATACTCTAAAGCCTTGGAATCCTTCTTCACTTTTTTTGAAATATTCACGTACTTCAATTTTGCAGACCACTTAAAGGCTTTTTTGAGACATTTCAAAACCTCTTTATCATTACTCCCGTCTTCGGGTACTGCTTTTAATTTAATGAGCCTATCGGCTGCCTTTGCTCTAACGCCTTCCCATTCAACCACTTTCCCGTCTGCGTCTATATTGTAATATTTGTCCTTGTCATCATCAGTTATTTTAATAACGCATTTATTGGTAACAAGCGTGCCACCTTCATCATAATAATGAAGCACACCATTCTCTTCAACCAGTCCGGGATTGGCGGCCATTACTTTGGAATTCAACAACATGCAAAGGGCAAATGCGAAAATCATTGTTGTTAGTCTGATTCTATTCTTCATTTCATAATCCTCCGGTACAGATATTGTCAATTTGTAATTTCAACACACTTTTATATTCCTATATCTATTGCGCAGATACTTCCCCGTCGCAATCAGTCCAAATCAATAGGTCCTGCACCATCCATATAGTAAACTCCGGTCTTTGTATTCTTTGTCATAGAAATTACTATATTCTTGTAAATGTAATTATATCCCTTGTAATTCTTCAGCATACTACTGGTGATAGTCTGATTTGACTTAATGTCAAAGGGATTGCATGAGGAGTTCTTCTTGACCTTCTTGGGTTTGCCGAAAGTCTTCTTAATCTTCTTGGCAAGACCGGCAGATTTCTTGCCTCTCTTAACCGCCTTCTGATATTTCTTGGTAGCCTTTTGGTCATATACACCCGTCTTTTTATTAAAGAACGCCAGCTTGGTATCAGTAGACCATAATCCCTTAACCGAATGACCGTTTTCATCAAAGCCGTACTTAACTCCCTCAACTTTTTTGATAGCGACCTTGGTGGTTCTCATACCGCTAATACTGTCAGCCTTATACGCCTTACCTTTTGCTCCGAAATAGTAGGTAAATTTGCCTGTTTTTTCCTCTACCGTCTGCCAGGTATTGACAGCCGCTTTACCATTTTCAATATAATAGAGTTCAAATGTATCGTCATCTTTGATCTTCTTAAGACCTGTATAAGCTGATTGGAGTACTCCCTTCTCAAAGTAGAGATAATCCTGATCCACTTTGACAATCCCATCAGCTTTAACTATCTTTTCATCATCTTTCACATAGTATACCGACCTGGTCTCATCCCAGCCCTCTGTAGTTACCTCTGCACGCGCTGTACCATTCACGAAAAATACTGCCGCCGAGATTATCAATAATGATGCAATTGCATTTTTTAATTTTTTCTTCATGCCTTATCTCCTTTAAGTTTACAGATCATATCCCATATAGCATCTACACTGTTAAAATTAGCAGGTATTATTTCTGCCGGCGTAAGTCTCACTCCAAAAGTTTCATTAATCTCACTGACTATAGATATGACATCAAATGATGACAAAACCTTATCATCCATAAGTGATGTCTCACTTTCAAAATCCACATCAGGACAAACATCCTCTAAAATTTCCATTAATTCTTCCATGTCATTCTCCTTTTCTTTTGAATTATTATTGGGCGATTGCGAAACTCATCTATAAAGTTGATTTACTTGTGCATATAATACAGATTCCATAAACAGACCCTTTGCACCCGCCGGTACTTGGTGAACACATAGTGTGAACTTAGTACCGCTGTGCGTGCAACGGAGTGAGAACGTGTCTTTTATGGAACTGTATTATATGTACAAAAAGAAAGAGTACTAACGAGTTTCGCACATATACACCAATACTATTATATATACTTTTTCTCAGCGTTTATCAATCATTTTTTACTTTTTTCAAGAGATTGTTTTAACGCTTTACGGTCAAGTTTACCATTCTTCGTAACAGGCAGTTCATCCATTTGGCGAAATACATTAGGTATCATGAAATCCTGAAGATATTTTTTGGCTTCGGGAACAATCTCCTTCTTACTTATATCTCCCTGATAGAAACATACTATCTTGTTTTTGTTTTCATCAAAGACACAACAACTGTTTTGGATGGCTTCTATTTTCTCTAAAGCTGCTTCTATCTCTCCTAATTCTATACGGTGTCCCATATGCTTTATCTGAAAATCCTTTCGGGAAGTAAAACAAAGATTACCCTCTTCATTGTAATAAGCCAGATCTCCTGTACGATATATTGTTTCTAACCATTCTTTGTTCAACGGATTTTGAACAAATACCTTTGAGGTCTGTTCCGGATTATTGTAATATCCAAGCGCCAATGCGGTTCCACTCACACAGATTTCGCCTTCTTTATTCGGCTCCCTTATCTCGTTATTATCTTCATCAAGAAGAAATACCTTCTCATTGGCAAATGCTTTTCCGATAGGTAACTTATCACCCACAGCGTATTCTCTGTCTATCTCATAATAAGTACAATTACACGTTATTTCCGTCGGTCCGTAAAGATTAACAAAACGTGCATTCGGATAATAGGATCTCCAATAATTTAAGTGACGTATCGGCATAGCCTCGCCGGAGAACATTATACGTTTGATAGATCCCGGTATTTTGTAGGAAAAACCGTTAAGTATGGAAACGATAGTCAAAGCAGATACCGCCCATGTAAGATTAGTCACTTTTCTGTCATCGAGATAATCCAAAAGATTCACAGGTATAGAGAAATATTCCTTTGGAATCAACTGCACTGTTGCTCCCGCTGCCAATCCTCCATATATATCTTTTACGGAGACGTCAAAATCGAAGGGCGCCTGATTACCAAGCACATCCTCCTCATTTATGTCAAAAACCTTTGTAAATTCATCTATGAAGTCAATCACTGAACGATGACATACAACAACACCTTTGGGTATTCCGGTAGAACCTGATGTAAACAGAACGTATAATGGATCTATATCATTATGTCCACTCTCAATCCGGTCGAGCAGCCCTTCATCCGTATCACAGTTTCCAAGCTTTGATGCCACTAACAATTTGCCTGAAAATGCTAGCTCCGCCGCACGTTCCGTATATTTGTCCTGAACGATCAACAATTCAGTCTTAAGCGTATCTAATATCTGATTGAGACGGGTTGAAGGCTGTGCCGGGTCTAATATGATGTAGAAACCTCCTGCACATACTACTCCCATCATTATCTCAACATTTTGTACACTCTTATCCATCATTATCGGAACAGGTTTGCGCTGACAAGCATACCTGCCAAGCTCAGTTCCTATCTTTCTTGCTTTGTCTAATAATTCTTTATAGGTTATAGAATCATTTTCATCGGCAAAAGCAACTTTATCCGGCAGCTTCTCCGCCTGTCTTTTAAGATACTCCAATACATTTTTCATATAAATCTCCCACCGGCTTTCTGTAAATTATGATTAGTGAAAATAACTTTTAATCCTCTAAAACCTCAGCAAGTAATTTGGAAAAAGACCTTGCTGCATCTCCATTCATATGACCGTCCAAATCTGTATAGCCTTCAAGACTGTGGTCAGCCATATCATAATATTCACCATAGTTAAAATTAATATACTTAACTCCTGCTTTCTCGAAGAACTCCTTATAATAGTCGTTAAGTGCGCTGTTCCCATCACCTGCTATCTTTAACACCTCATCGGACAAAGGAGTAGTCACTGCAACAAACTCGATATCGTTTTCCTTGCATATTTTGATTATGCTCTCCAGATTATCCATATTGGTTTCGATAATATCTTCCGGAAACCACTCTTCAACATTATCTTCTTCTAAAAGCTCTGCCTTAAGTTCATCAACCTCCACAGGATATCTTTCTATAAATCCGCTTTCATGATATTTCTGTGTCCCGGTTGCAAAACTGTCAGCGCTGTAATCCTTTGAAAACTTCTTGGTAATATTCTCTTTTGCATGGGAAATCTCATAGGAAAGGTCATACTCATACCAAGGGAAAAACCAGGTTCTAAAGTCACATTTAAGCAATGCCGCCCTGAAATAGTCAAGTTTAGTAAATGACAAGGGGAACTCATGGTAAAACAAAAGATAGTTATTTCCCACTTCTTTTTCACGTACAAAATATCCCGGTGAGACTTCGTAGACTACTCTCTTTGGAGCGTGACCTCTCTCAATCATAAGTTTCACCATATATAAGACATCTAAAGGGTATTCTCCCCCCACACACAGGTTGTGCCCGGTTCTGCCGGTAACTTTTTCCATGGTTTCAGGGTCTATATTCATCTTACCATGGGATGTACCCACAAATACATCATCATATTCATTTACACAGATAGCATGAATATCATTTCTCATAAAAGTACATGGATACAGAATAAAATCCGCTGCAAATAAAACAATGATAAAGACCGCTATCATTATTAACGGCATTAATACTCTCTTAAAACTGCGCATAGATAAATCCTTTCGGAATCGCTGTAGAACCAAGCATTCCAATAATTAAAAATAATACTATATAAACTGCGGTAGCAGCAGGAAGTGGCATAGATGCAAGTTTGTCCTGCAGATTAATACCACGTTCTTTCAATACACCGACAGTCACCATGACTATACAGCCCACAATAATTATCAAAAGAGCCACGGGAACATATTCCGTACCGCCCCTTCCGGCAGCTATATCGAAAATCTGAGAAAAGTTAAAATGGGTAAATGCCTGCTTAACCAGATAATTACCTTCGGTAACAGTCTCAGACCTGTCATAGAACCATCTGAGATTAACGATAATGTATGTTCTTATTATCTGAAAAATATGATACCATTTTTCCTTACCGGAAATATTGAGCGCCTTCTTCCATTTTCTATAGTTATTACCCATAAGTTCGCTAAAGCCTATAATACCACCATTTATCAAGCCGTACATAACATATTTCCAGCTTGCGCCATGCCAGATTCCGACTAGGAAAAACACAATAAAATCAGCCAGTGCGATGGGCACAACGCGTCCTGTCTTCTTGCCAAAGGTCTTTCTTGACCAACCTGAAAACTTTGTCATCCATCCCGAAAGTGTTATGGGATAAAATACGTAATTCATCATCCACTCGCCAAGAGTTATATGCCATCTCTTCCAAAAATCTGCCATGGAAGTGGCAAGATACGGCATGTTGAAATTCTCATCCATTTGAATCCCAAACAGATTACCTATACCTATAACAACATCTATTCCACCGGAAAAATCAGCGTACAACTGAATCCCGTAAAATACCAGACCAAATAAAACTATACCGTTATATCTGTCAGGGTCATCCCAAATCGCATCCGCAAAAATACCTGCCCAATCTGCGATTATCATTTTCTTTGCGTATCCCCAGATTATTCTCGACAATCCCCTGATGATATTTTCCTTAGATAATGCATGGGGTGTAATAAGCTGCGGTGCCAACCGGTTATAGTTACCTATAGGTCCCTGCATAAGCTGTGGAAAAAATGAAATAAAAAGAGCGAACCGGAAAATGTTCTTCTCCGCTTCCGCCTTTTTCCAGTATACATCCAGAAGATATCCCACAGACTGAAACGTATAAAACGATATTCCAAGAGGGAATAATATAGCGAATCCCGGTATATTCGTTCCAAATGTGTTATTGAGCATATTGGTAAAAAATCCAAGATATTTGACGATCCCAAGCAATAAAAAACTCAAGATAACTCCAACCGTAATCACTCGTTTCAACACCTTAGCAGAAGCATTTTTCTTCTGTAAGCGATCAATAGCCAATCCGAACAAAAATACCACTATTGTCGAATATATAATAAAGAAAAGGTAACGCACGCCCCCTGCAAGATAATATATGTAACTGAAAATCAGAAGAATCACCCATCTGATCTTCATAGGAGCAAGATAATAACATAATACTGCTGCTAATACGAATATAATGAAAACATTCGAAATCAAAGACATTGTTCTTAATCCCCGCTAAAATTTAACTTTCTTGTACGTTTTATAACCTGCAAGTGCCGGTGTTTTGGTACCGAACCTTGCACCCATATTGTCATAATATTTTCCATCGATCATAACAACTGCATGATCATCATCCATAACAATAACATAAGGCTCATATCCAAGTTCTTTCGCTATGGATGCAAAAGTACACGCAAAGCCATAACAGTTATACTTACCGTTATTGGATAAGACTTTATAGGCAACACGATATTGAAAATCCTTTGGTTCAATCTCTTTACGATCTATATAGCCTGTAACATAATTGCCTGATATCAATGTGTGAAAGAGCACCTTAAGCTTCTTCTTATTGTTCGTCTTTGATGAGGTGTGTCTGTCAATATATTTTCGGGTTGCATTACTGCAGCTTACCTGAATATTTGATAGCTTCTCCACCACGCCTTTTTTATTGGTACGGTAATATTTCCCTTTTAACTTATATGGTTTGGAAGAAATGCGAAGTTTGCCCTCAGAAGTAAACCCGTACTTGGTCTTCCCGATTTTCTTAACTCCGGTCGCTAACACTCCGCCTTTCCCAATGTAATATTTACTTCCCTTTATCTTTTTCCAACCGACTTTGACAGTCAACCTGCCATTTTTCGGATTACAATAATACCATTTGCCCTTGACCTTGTTAAATCCGCTAAGACGTTTTCCCTTTTTACCAAGAATGTACTTATATTTGTCAATCGTAACAATGCCTGACTTTTCAAGTATTGAACCATCGCTGTTCCGGTAATAATAGTCACCGTCTTTCCTGAACCAACCAGCCGTAAAAGTCCGGGCCTCGGTTGTAGCGGTAACATCCACCGTCAGGTCACCCGTTGCAGATTCTTGAGCCTCTGTAGCATAAACCGGGGAAACATTAAGTAAGACCGCAGTTAATAAAAAAATAAAAATTGAAATAACAGTAATTTTTTTCATGCAACCATTCCTATCACAATGCGTCAGGAAACGCTTAAAAATGTCGAAAAATGTACGTTTACAGAAGTGAATAATAACACTAATTCTATTATAAGTCAAACACAGTTTTTTCCATATTTTCACAAATAAACTGCTGTATTTCATATATTTGATTTATTTCTTAATTATTTCTTATTTTTTACAATTATATATGGCAACCACGTGTTGCTTGTACTATAATTAAAAGTTAGCCGGGTAACAATCTTCAATAGAACTACCCACAGATTTTCAATACAATTTCAACGAAATTTCCAGATAGAATTATCAATAGAAAGAAGGGGCAAAATCGTGACATTTAAAAGCAATAATGACAGAAATCACTTTGTACTGAAAACCATAACAATGTTTACATTAGGAGTTATCTTCATCAACATATGTTTACTGACCATAGGACTTTCGGCACATGCCGGAAAGCACAAACCCGGGTGGTACATGAGCAAAAAAGGGCGTGTATACTACTATGATGAAAAGGGAAAGAAGGTTACCAAAAAACAGGCACAGATAGGCAATAAGTACTACTACTTTGACAAAAAGGGAATGCAGCATGTCGGCTGGATCAAATACAACGGACACTATTATTATTACAATATAGCTCCAAAGAAAAAAGGATACCGTGTATGTAATAAAACGATTAACGGAATAAAATTAAATTCTAAAGGATGGGCTGTTAATAACAAAGATAAAGCAAAGCTGTTAGCACAGGCAAATACAATCGTTTTCAAAATAACCAATTTCAAAATGAGCCAGACGAAGAAAAACAAGGCATGCTTTTTATACATAAGAGACAAGATGAATTGGCGCAACATTTCCGGTTTTCGAAGCAACAATAAACAGTGGGATCAATTCTATGCTTCTTATGCTCTTTTCAAAGGCTACGGCGACTGCTATAGTGGCGGTTGCGGATTTGCATATTTAGCAACGGCTGCCGGAGCCAAAAAGGTATATGCCATCTCATCCGGTGGACACGGATGGGCTAGGATCGACGGCAAATACTATGACCCTAACTGGTCCTGGGTAACCAAAAGTTTCGACAAATATTTTGCCGTGACAAGTTCAGAATCCGGCAGAGGGGGACGCCCTTCATATACAAAACACACAGAATATGTAAAACGTATTGATAAATAAGGAGATCGCTATGAAACCATTTTTGAATAAAATCAGAGAACCGAACACTGATATATCTATGAAATCAATCATATTGTCAGCTATAATTGTGATACTATGCGGATTTACAATAGGAATATTTCAAAAATGGTTAGATGGCAGGGCTATTAATGAACTGCCAATGATATTGCAAGTTTTGGATTTAACTAATTATTTCGGGCGTCTTGCAATATGGATACTGATCGCGTCTGCTATCTCAATATATTCCGAAAGACCCCTTCTCGCGTCAATGAACACCTTTTTATTTTTTATCAGTATGGTAGCATCCTACTATATCTATTCGCATTTTGTTCTGGGTTTCCTGCCGAGATCATATATGTTGATGTGGATTATAATATCCTTCCTTTCAGTAATCCCGGCATTTATATGCTGGTATGCCAAAGGAACCGGAATTATAGCTATCATTATATCAGCGGGAATATTGGGCGTCCTGTTTTCGCAGGCATTCTTAATCACACAGGGATTTTTTGTTACGCATCTTACAGAGGTAATAACCTGGATAATCGCATTATTTATATTACGCAGACCTCTTAAAGAATTTGCGTTGGAATTCGGACTATCTCTTGTGGTGGCAGTGATATATCAACTTTTCATTCCCTATTATGGGTAAAGCAATCGTCTTATTGGGCGTTACTTCCGTTTTTATAGTAAAATATGGCCAGATTGGTTCTGTCTCTTAAGTCCAGTTTACTAAGTATCGTGCTGATATAATTTCTGACGGTTCCCTCCGATAAGCACAATTTATCTGCGATCTCCTTGTTGGACAACCCTTCGGCAACATATTCAACAATCTCATACTCCTGTCTGCTAAGCCCAAACTTTTCATAGTCCAAACCACTATCACGATTATTTTTGAGCATACCCGGAATCTTCTCCATAACATCACTTCCAAAGACCGTCTGTCCCTCATATACAGCCTTTAATGCAGGAACTATACTTTCATATTCCTGTTTGATTATATAACCCTTCGCACCTATAGAAAGAGCTTTGACAATGTATTCATCATCATTAAATGTAGTGAGAAAGAGAACTTTTGCATCCTCATGCTTGTTGATAATCTCTTCCCCTGCTTCAAGACCCGACATTTCCTCCATCCGTATATCCATCAAAAGAATATCCGGATTATACTCATCATAAAGCGCAACTGCTTCTTTGCCGGAATGACCGCATGCAAGCACCGTAGCCTCGTTGCTTGCCTCTATTATCATTTTAAGAGACATTGCAACCAATTTATCATCATCAACTATCTCTATCTTCATATAAAACATCTCTCTTTCCTATGGTCACAAATATTCTAAAACCATTTTTGTTGGTTATAAGTACATTACCGCCAACGCCATTAACTCTCGCTCTTATATTGTCAAGTCCCATGCCGCTGTAATCAATTTCATCTGCGGTTAAATTATGTTTCTCCATTTTTCCGTAATCGTGAATCACAAGCTGATACATAACAGGGTGTTCAATTAACGTAATATCCACATTCTCATTATCACTATGCTTGATTATATTAGATACCCCTTCTTTTACAACTCCTATAATAGCATATTTGATATTCTTATCAACATCAGATGAAATATCAATATCAAGCTTCAAATTTCTGTTCTCCTTAAGCGGCATTGCAATCTCTTCAATTGCCGAGGGAATATCTATCGACTCATCACGCAGATCGTGCACACTGTTTCTTATATTGTTCATCGCTGTATCAAGGGTTTCCTTAAGATTATTCAATCCCGCTTTCAAATTTTCATCCTTACATATAGTTATAAGCGCACCCAGCTGTAAAATTGCTCTGGTAAGCATATGTCCTACATTATCATGAATCTCTCTTGCTATGCGGTTGCGCTCCTTAAGCATTCCAAGATTCACTTCTTCGTCCTTTGCACTGATAAGCTCTGAATTCTTTTTCTTAAGCGCATCTTCCTTTATTACCGATTCATCACGAAATCCGATAACTTCTTTTTTGAGTTTCTCATTCCTACTGCTTTTGATACTGAGATATACGGAAACCACCAGCAATAACTCAACATATAGAATAACTGAAACCGGCGCATCACTTCCAACATATGCAATGGCGGCAATTAATGCTATAAATCCCGCCACATAATTTCTGATAATCACCGCACCGTATAAAGCAATCGGAACAACTATAATAAGTTCATTATCAATAAATGCTGCCGCAACCGTTATTATCTGCATAACAAATGCCGCTTTCTCACTTATAGAGGAAAGTTTCATATTATCCTTTTGTATTGTCCGGGATAACAAAAAGAAATCAAAAAATCCCACAGATAAGATAGAATACATAACAACAATAAAATATCTGTCGGTCATAATCATACGACCGACAAATACCGTCAACAAAAATATTATTATCCTGTCAATAAATCTTTCCATAAATTAATTATCCTTAAGATACATATAGACTCTTGAAATCGCAAGTCCTGCTGCCAGACAAAACACTCCGAATACCGCCTGCATACCAAAACAAGAGGATACATCGGCAAATGAGCTTCCGGCTTCAATCTTTTGCAAGCCCACCGCATACCAGTAAGTTGGAAGAAATCTGCCGACATTTCTAACATCATCCCCAAGAAGTTCAAGGGGTACAAAGATTCCACCCAAAAATGAGAATGCAATTGTAATTATATTGATCACAACATCTTTCGCCTTCAGCATACTCTGAGAAGGGAAGGATGCAATGAACATAAGAAATGCTCCATTAACCAGAGAGAACACTAACAGATTAAACGCCGCCAAATACCATTTGGGGGTAAAGAGATACTCTTTCAAAAAACATCCTGATAAAACAAGCATTGCTATATATACACAAACACACACAATCGTTGAGCCCATAAACAGTGCAAACGTTCTCTCATGTGATGATATGGACGAAATCGCTGTTCTTGACTTGATATCCTTACTGCTGAATCTTAGCACAACCGGAAGCACACACCATAAAACTATACTCATTATACCATAAGGTACAAACAAAAATAAACTGTATAACTTGCTGTTTGAATCAGGTTTATCACTTTTTTCATTAAGTTTTACAAAATTATCTGTTTCCACGGCGTCTTTTGTGTTCTTTATCGCATCGTCAAGACTAAATCCCGCATTTTCGTATCGCAATATTCCTTGTGTAAAGTTATCAAGTTGCAAGATCACAAAACTTCCCGTTGCCTTTTCCGTATCATAAAGAGTTGTAATCTGCAATGCGTCTGCGCTTTGATGTTTCTCCATAAATCCTTTAGGAATCTCTACATACGCTGTATAAAACTCGCTGTATATAAGATCCTTAATTTCCTCCTCCGTATACTCACGGAATTCCACATCATGTTGTGTCTTTAAGTAATCTACGACCGCTTTGGAAAGCTTGGTATTATCATTGTCCTTTACAATAAGCGTATAGCTATTATTCGCAAATGAACTTTCTTTATCGTCAGAATCGTACTGCGAAGCTACAAGCACTGTCATCAATGCACACAATCCAAAATAAAGGAATATACCGACTCTGTATTTACGGACCAGTTTGAAAAACGCTTTAAAGACTTGCATAACTCTTCCTCCTTGACATGATAAGACCGGCTACAATAAATACTAATGTAAGACCAACAATGTATATTATCGAGTGATAAAACCTGGCGGATACACCATACATATTAAGTGAATAAAATGCGTCAGATATTACAGCCGACGGATTAATTCTGTTAATTATCGGACATTTAACTTCGATCAACGACTTGATATTGGCAATCATAAGTCCGGATAGGAAACCTCCGGCAACAACAACCGCAGTCAAAATATTCTCTCTTGTTTTCTTTGAGAAGCTTCCTATGTGTCCTATGAAAAATCCCAGCGAAAGGCCTAATAAAGTTGCAAGAATTGCCGTCATGAATATATATGGCAAATCTCCACCAAAATCTATCTTTAATACGAAAATAAAGTAACACAAACCTATTATTGTTATAGCAATCTTGACAATTGCTGTAGACAAAAGACCTGATATCTCATACAAAACCCTGTTGACCGGCGAACAGTCAACTCTCTTACCGACCTCTGACTGATTGGCCTGGCAGCTTTCCGGAATTGAGACTCCCGACATTGAAGCCATAACCGCCATCATCGCAATCAGGTTGTAAAAATAAGTCACATACGGATCTTTATTATTTCCCGTTATCGGTTCGGATTTGACAAGTCCTTTTACATTTTTGTTAAATGATTCTACCACAGAACTTACATTAGCCGGATTACTCTTTATGGTCTCTACTATTATCGAAGAGTACTGTCTCAATATACTTACTATTCCGCCAAGCATACTGGCTTCAAGTCCGTTTTCATTTACTATAAGTTGGATATCCGACATATCTCTCAAATCAATTATTCCACTTATTGAAGGCTCTTCCGCTCCGAGCAGCTCCTTTGCCTCTTCCATATCGACCTTCTTTATATTGAGCATCTTCGTTCCGTCTTCGTAGGTAATCTCATGAAGTAAATCAGTTATATTACCGGAATCATACTGCTCCTTGCCCTCTACAACTGCAACATCAACCGTAACGTTCATCGCATTTTTGTATATTGACTTAAATGCAAAATAAAACAGTGTTCCAAGTGCTAATGCAAATGCCAGAGACCAAAGGATAGCATCTACACTTCTGAGTACGATTTTAAATCTGTTGACAAATACATTTAAAAACATGCTATCACTCCTTATCTCTCAATTCTTTACCTGTTATCTCCAAAAATACGTCGTTAAGTGTCGGAAGCTCGGAATATATTCTTTCATAGTCGATTCCATGTTTCTCAAAATATTCTGAAACATGTGTTATGTTATGCTTGCCACCGCTACACTTAACCGTTAATGTATCATTCATATATTTGACATCATATACATGATGAAGTCCCTTAATATCATTTATCGCTTCATCACTTAACCTTCTTACATTAACAACAATACTTTCCGTATTCTTAATCATTCCCTTAAGCTCGTCTTTGGTTCCTTCTGCAACCTTTTTACCTTTATCCATTATCAGGATACGATTACAAAGCTGCTCAACCTCCTCCATATAATGCGAGGTGTAAATGATTGTTGCACCATTATTGTTAAGCTCTGCTATACCCTCCAAAATCCTGTTTCTCGACTGGGGATCGACCGCTACCGTCGGCTCATCAAATATTATAAGTTCAGGCTTATGCGCTATTCCGCAGGCGATATTAAGTCTTCTAAGCAAACCTCCCGAAAGCTTCTTTGGATAAAACTTCTTAAAATCCGCTATATCAACAAACTCGATTGCTTCCTCAACACACTTCTTCTTTAACTGTCTATCCTTGATATACAATCCGCAGAAGTATTCTACATTCTCGTAAACCGTTAGTTCATCAAACACAGCTACATTCTGTGGAACAACTCCTATTCTGCTTTTTAAGTCTCTTCTTGAGGGCGTCATTTTCTCATCAAACAGCTTGATTTCCCCCTTATCATAAGATAACAGTGACAACAGACAGTTGATCGTTGTTGTTTTGCCGGAACCGTTCGGACCCAAAAGTCCGAATATATCTCCTTCATTTATCTTAAGGCTGAAATTATCAAGTGCAATCAGTTCCTTGTATCTTTTTACTAAATTATTGATTTCCACCACTTTATTTGCCATAGTCTATCGTCCTTTCTTATATGAGAATCAATGTCTATTTGCTCATGTTTAGTGCTCCTCAGATAAAAATGTAAATTTGCGCAAGCACATTTTTATCTTTTGACCTTGACATCATACACATTATAGCCTAACAAAAAATAATATTGTAGTGTCTGCAATCATAACTTCACATGACAAATGTCATATCAGTTATGATCAAATGAACCGATTGGACACGCATTTTCTTATTATATAAAAAAAACTTCCCCTAATTATTTGTTACATAATTAGAGGAAGTTTTTATCAATTATAATTATTTAATTATTACCTTAAAGGTAACTGTCTCCCCGGATGACGCCAGGTATGTATCATTGCCTGCCGCTTCTACTTTGACTTTCACCTTATAGGTGCCTTTCTTTAGTCCCTTCTTAACGGTAACTTTACCTGTTTTTTGGTTAATGGTAATCTTCTTGTTTCCGGAAACTTTAGTGTATGTCAAAGTTCCCTGCCCCTTATTATTGAATTTGATTACCTTTGCAACTTTCAAACGTTGTGTCTTCTTCAACTTTTTGTACTTTAAGGTAACTGATTTGCCCTTTACATCCAAAGTATTACCAATCTTGGTAATCTCAAATGTGGTTTGAATCTTACCTTTGTATTTATCACCCTTTGCTGTTACAGTTACTGTTGCCGTTCCAATCTTCGTATTGTTGGAATATGTAACGGTGTAATTTTCAGCACTGAGACCCTGCACCTTTGCCGCAGGTTTTATAGCCTTGCCGGTATATGAATAAGATTTCTTCTCAAGGCTTATCTCGTAAGGATAACATGAGATATCGATAATAGTATTTGTTGCAAACTGAGCATTTATGTCTTTGATTTGCTGTTTCAGAGTCTCAATCTGTGTCTTAAGTTGTTTCTCATTTTCCTTGGACTCTTTTTCACTCTCTTCCATCTTAGCTATCTGTTCCTTAAGCTGCTTCTCGCTTTCACCGGACTCTTTCTCACTCTCTTCCATCTTAGCTATCTGTTCCTTAAGCTGCTTTTCACTTTTCTCCAGATTTGCGATTTCTTCCTGAAGGTCATACTCCAATCCATATATTCTTTGTCCAAGTTGATTTTCAAAAACTTCGGCCTGTTGTTCCAGCTGACGGTTCAGACTGGCAATTTGACCTTCTAACTGTTCCACTTCATCTTTTGACAGGATAGTCTTCGTATTAGCAAGCACCTCCTCGGCATCTTCCAGTTCCTTCTGTGCACCCACCAGCGTTTTAAGTGCAGCTTCTATTTCAGCCGTTCCCGCAGTATCACCCAGATTTTTAATTGCCTCCTGTGCAGCGGCAAGTTCTATCTTCGCATCTGCCACAGCCTTCGAAGCAGCTTCTTCTGATTGTACTATGTTAAAGACTTTTGTAGTTTCTCCTCTGAATATGCCTTGACCTGTGAGTTTAACTTCATATTTGCCGACTTCTTTAAAGACATCTGCTTTATTAATCTTTTCAAGTGTATAATCTGTACCTTCTTTTAAGGTCTCTCCCTGGAAAACTACTTTCGGCACAAGTTCTTTATCATTAGCTTTATCATATACTGCCGGACGAATCCTTACACTATCAATGGACTCATATACAATAACCGGAACATATATCCACGTCTCTGTTTCATAGTTCGGATCATCAATATCTAACGTAACTCCTATAGGCAACTCAGCTTCTCCTGCAGCATTACCTGTCAGTTTACCATTTTCATCAATTTTTATCTTCTTATCTTCCATATCCGAATATGTAAATGTTGCCGGGAATTTTCCCTCAACGACAGGTTTTACCTGTACTGTTTCACCAACGTTTAACTCAATTTTTTCCTGAGTAACTTTGAGTGGTACCTTACCGATTGTTATTACACCTTTGACTTTTTCAGGCTCTGTAGAACCATAAGTCTCATTACCGACTGCCTTATACCATACATGATATTCTCCCGCATTTTTTGCAGTTGGAATACTTGTACTAAATGTTCCTGTCGGTTCGTTTTCATTTCCAAGAGCATACTGCATTTCTCCACAGATTGCTGTACCGGCTTCTATAAGTTCCTGCTCACCATCATTATATATAAGACCATTCTTGCGAACAGGAGCAGTTTCAACTACTGCCGTTTTAACCTTCACGGAAAAACTTTGAGAACCATTGTACTTTCCCTTACCATTTATTGTAAAGGTCGCCTTTTTAGCATCTTTATCATAACCTGCGAGTTCTAATACATAATCTTCACCCTTTACAAGATTTGTTTTCTTAGCGACGATTTTACCATCTTCTACTGATGGAAAACATTCAACCTTGATATTCTCTTCGATTTTTGCCTTAAGTTCATCTATGTCACAGTCATAACTCGTATTTACACCTGATATATTAGTTATACTCTCATCAAGCGTTCCCGTTTTTATCTTCTCAGCCACATCTGACGGATTACTATAAAAATCATCCAAAAACCAGATATCCGGATGTTCTGTACGGTTTGACC
Source organism: Lachnospiraceae bacterium (assembly GCA_017469275.1). GTDB lineage: Bacteria > Bacillota > Clostridia > Lachnospirales > Lachnospiraceae > CAG-590. The sequence continues at coordinate 3,183 of JAFUGT010000174.1, read as the reverse complement.
CACAATCTTTATATGTTACGTAGTGGGTACCTTTTTTGCCACTACCCTTTTCAACATATTCAGTATCAAAGGTTTTATCTGTATTCTTATGCAATGCATATTCCTCAAACCATTTTTCGAATGGTGTATCACAATATTCTTTTATAGTAGATGCGCCTAAGGAGTCATATCCATTTGAATAATTAAAGGAGTTATCAAGAGAATCCTTTGTTATATGCGAAAATTCTTTATCAAGAGGATGCCAGATACATGCTTCATCGGACATTAAAAATATGTTCTCTGTTACATCAACATAATATGCATTTCCATTGATATTAGGAATATAATTAATTGTATGGTCTAAACTTGAAGGCTCCATTCTTACATAATAACATGGAAGGTCTGCCGCATGACACATTGTCGCATAGAATACTGCAATACCTGCACATACGGATTTTTCATCTTCCTTCATTCCACCATATGAGTCCCATTGGTGAGAATAGAATTCAAAATAATATCTTCCTGACCAAAACTCCCAATCATACGCCACATGTTGATTAACCCATATAGCAAGTGTATAGTATTTTTCCAGATCACTCATTTCAGGCTTAATAATTTCTGATACAACTTTTTCTATTTCCGTGATCGTGTAAATTTTCTGATCCACTGTCAAACAGAAATCTTTTTCAAAAACAGCCGGGTCTGCATGAACCCCAACACCGGTTTCATAAGGGTCTGCATTAGGATCAAACTCTTCTTCATCCTCGCCAATTCCCAACTCTTTCTCAATCTGTGATTTTTCCTTAGGTGTCAGGTCATCCTTAGTTTTTTCAGCGGAAACTGTTAACGTTGCCGAAGAAAACATCCACAAGAAGGCGATCATAAGAACGAGAATACCCTCTACATTTTTAATTACTTTTTTGACTTGTCTTTTTGGTTCTTTTAGTTGATTCATTTAATGCTCCTTTCTGGTTTTTAAGAATTTAGGTGTTTATAAGCTGCTGCTAACACTACAGATGCTACAATTTCCAAAAGAGAAATAATAACAAGGGATAAATCGCCAAACACAATGTCTCTATTAAAGTAGAAAATGACAACATATGTGATTGGAATTATAAACCACTGAATAACATATATTGTATTCAAATTACTACTTATCTTTGAGAGAACTTTGATAGTTTTATCTGACAGGCGCTTAGATATTACATAGCAGAGTCCTATAACTCCATAAACGCATATCAAACAAAAGATTGCATCTATTGTTGTCATAAAATAATAATGACGCGAATCTGATAAAAATCCGTTTGGTATAAACCAACTTGCTATAAAATACGGGACTGAAACTATTAGCCCCACCGGCCAAAAACGCAATAATTTCTGTTTGTCATTGCATCTGATATAATACTCGCCAAACAGTAAACCCATTGCAGGAATTATAAACCAATTAAACAGCGGAAAGGCAGTAAATCCACCACCACTACCGATAAAATATCCTGCTATTAAATTCGGAACATTGCTTCCCAAATCATGAAATCTTAAGAATGAACCGGCTATTGACAATATCAAAGCCACCAAAACCATTTGTTTGGCTGATAATTTCAACATTTTCAGCAGCCCTATCAAAATGAAAGCCATTCCCGCAAACGCTAAAATGTCAATACAAAACAGCAACAAACCATTAGCAATAGGGAAACGCTCCCAATCATTCATCAAATTTCCCGAAAGAAAATAAGGAACAAAAAACTCACCAATGTTTACAAAAAATCCAAGTTGTAACAACTTTAATCCGCGTACTATCAAGTACCGTGGAGTTTGATTTTTGGAATATACCATTCCAACCCCCATTGCAAACATAAATACAGGAGCCGCAAAGGGGCATCCGAAAAAGTGAGCAACCAGCCGTTCCATAGTTAAGCTGATATCATTAGTAAAGTAAGTCGAGGCAAAATAGCAGTGTAAAAATATCATGAAGAAAATAGCAAAGAACTTCGCCAAATCCAATTCCACCTGCCTGCCCCCGTTGACCTTTTGGTCTGAAAATAGTTTTTCCATAATTTTTATCCTCCTGCGCATAATCCTAGCATAAATACCAATTATTTACAACCAACATTTTGCGCTTATTAGGTTACAGTTTTGTTTCTTCACCACAATGGTTAGCATGACCAGATTTTCCTCTCCGGTGTTAATGATAGAGTGTTCCGATCCTTTCGGCCAGATGTGCATTACTCCCGGCATCAGAACACCTATTTTATCAATCACGCCTCGTAATCTATGCATACTCTGGTTTTGGTATAAGGTCTAACAGCTCCGTTGGCAACAGCCACATGTTCCGGATGAACCGCATATCCTTTCAAAGATTCCTCATCAGTAAATGATGAATCAAGCATAACATCTGCATTTGATGAAGCAAGACTGTCTATCTGAACCCTTATATCAATAAGTCCCGGAATCCGGCCGGAAAGTCCTTCTAATCCGTTCTTGATACCTTCCTTAACCTTTTCTTTTTCCTCTGCTGACAGTTCATCTTTCAACTGCCAAAGAATAATGTGTTTTACCATGTTTATGGTCCTCCTTAAATAGTTGTTTTATATATATCATTTATCTTAATCACTCTGTTCGTATCTATTAATTCCTACGCTTAATCCATATACTCAACTCTTTGGAAATATCTCTGTATCGACAACTTCAAAACGATACTTTTGCTTGATATCCGGATATTTCTGTCTATCAACTTCACTGACAAACATATCATAAGGTCTCGCACAAGTCTTATATGGCGGATAGAGAGCCTGATAGATTACAAGTTTCTCTCCGTTTTCCGTATGTTGAGCAAATGCTAAAATCCTGTATAGATATTCTGCAGAATTGTCATTAATATATTCTCTCTTAAAATGTCGTACTGTATCTCCAATCTTGAATCTCTCCATTTTATCCTCTCCTCGTGTTCATTTTAGAATCTTTTTTATCACATTCACATCAGCATCTTTGAAATGTCTCTTCACATTGTCAACAAGTTTTTCAAAGGATTCCTCCGGTTTATCTGAATACTGTCCTGTGACATAGTCATAACCCCATATATATTCCGGCATAGTATAGACAGCTAACGCCCACCCGTATTCTTCACCACGTTTGTTCACCTTACGTCTAAAGTCATTGACCGTCAGATATGTACCCGTGAAAAACTCCTTTTCTTAATTGGATTAT
>JAFUGT010000173.1 GCA_017469275.1 Lachnospiraceae bacterium | reverse complement strand
ATGAGGATGTAGAGACTGAGGAAGCAGCTATCAATATGTATCAATCAGAACTGGTATATGAGTCTGCACTAGCAACCACAAGTAGTGTAATTAAGAAGACATTGTTAGATTATATCTGATAGGTTAATGTCAGAGGGATTGTACTTATATATTTTCGTACTTGCAAGATGTTGGTTTTGAGATTATAATATTATATATCAAAGTGAAAAACTTATAGATATTGAATTATGAGTTTTTGATTATGGGAAGGTTATTATGGTAAGATTCGTGTTAGATCAAGTATCATATTAACAATATGGGCTTTGATGTGGTAATCAGAATATAATCGAGAGGAGAAGGGTGTATGGTAGTTAAGACTAAGTTTTTTGGTGAGGTTGATATTGATGATGCAAAGGTTCTGGATTTTCCTAATGGTATTATAGGTTTTGAAGATTTTAAAAAGTTTGCAATCATATATGATGTGGATGATGAGAGTGAGAGCAAGATAAGTTGGTTACAGTCGTTAGAAGAATCAACTCTTGCACTTCCGGTTGTGGATCCGCTTGCGATAGTTGCAGAGTATTCACCGATGATAGAGGATGAACTTCTTAAGCCGCTCGGTAATCCGGCAGATGAAGATCTTCTGTGCCTGCTTGTTATGACGGTACCGTCTGATATGACTAAGGTTACTGCGAATATGAAGGCTCCGGTTATTATTAATTCAAAGACTAATAAGGGAGTTCAGTTAATAGTAGATAATGCGGATTATCCGGTTAAATTCAATGTATATGAATCCGTTCAGAAGATGAAGAAGGAAGCGGGTGAATAATATGTTGGCATTATCCAGAAAAGCGAATGAGTCCATTATAATTGGTAACGATATAGAAGTTACTATTCTTGAGGTTAAGGGTGAACAGGTTAAGATTGGAATTAAGGCTCCAAAGTCTATCCCTGTATATAGAGAAGAGGTTTACCAGCAGATCAAAGAATCTAACAAGGAAGCTGCAACTGATACAGTTACAGACAATCTTAAAAATCTATTCAAATAGAACATTTTGTTATTCATGTCCCCAATATTTCTATATATTGGGGACAGTCAAATTATTATCAGAAAAATCCAATAAAATCCCAAAAAATGTTGAAAAAATGTACAAAAAGGTATAAAATAATTAAACGGATAAGTCGATATATATATCGAAGTATCTTTATATACATATTTACACATGTTAACCATGCACTCATTACAAAGTTGAGCGCAAGAAGTTTTGGAAAACCTCAATATGACCAAGCGATATATCCACAGATTTTCCAAAAGGATTTAATTAATTTCACATGGAGGTGAAGGATTATGGCAATTGAAGGAATCAAAAGTACTGTGATGTCATCACAGCAACAAACTCAGCCGGTCAGGAAGGCTGAACCGGTGGCTGTAGAGAGTAATGCAGCTATACCGCAGGATAGTTCCCAGCAGGCAGCAATCAATGTGTCTGCAAGACGAGACAATTATGACCAGAGAAGAGACGGGGACGAGAACGATTCGTACAAGAGGGATCCTAATAAGAAGGATGAAGGTAAGGAGCTTCAGGAGGTATCCGCCGAGAAAGTAAAGGATGCTATTTCTGAGATCAACAAGAAGATTGCTCCGACCCAGACAGAGTGTTCATTTAAGTATCATGAGAAAACTCACCGTATCTCTATAACGGTTAAGGACAAAGAGACCGATAAAGTAATTAGAGAGATACCACCTGAGAAGACACTTGATATGATTGCCAAGACACTTGAACTGGCAGGAATCTTAGTAGATGAGAAGAGGTAAGGAGGGATATTATGGCTGGTATTAGAATGACTGGGCTTGCTTCGGGTATGGATACTCAAGCTCTAGTATCTCAATTATCTGAGGCTTATCAGAAGAAGGTGGACAATGCCAAGAAGGCACAGACTAAGGCAGAATGGAAGAAGGCAGTTTGGGCAGATCTTAATACAAAGTTACAGAATTTCTATAAAGGTGCATTGTCTACCTTTAAGGCGACTGGAACTTATAAGGCAAAGTCTGTGAGCGGTGATTTGTCAGGGATTAAGATTACGGCAGGGAATAAGGCTGTTAATGGCAATCATAAGGTGAAGGTTGTTAAGACTGCAAGTGCACAGATGTGGACTGGTAAGCAGATTACTAAGTCAGCGAATGGTTCGGCAGTTACTGTTAAATCGACTACATATGAAGCGATTGGAAGTAATACATACACAGATGAAGAGGGTAACACTAAGAGTAGAACGATTGGAAGCCTTGTGGATGCTAATGGAGACAGTCTTTCAAGAAAACTGGATGGTGTAAGTTTTAAAGTTGGCGATAGTGCGGAGGTTGTAGTCTCTGCAAAGGCTGATGAGACTATCGATGATATGGTTAGGAAGGTTAATGAACAACTTTCTGATCAGGGTACTGGGTTGACAGCTGAATTCAAGAATGGTGCCTTTGTATTTACCAATACCAATGAACCGGGTCAAACAACAGAGGCAGATGGAACAGTAGTTACAGTGCCTAAGGATGTTACAATTAAGGCTTCTGATGCGAACAGTGCCACAGTTCTTGGTATAAGTGTTGATGGTACTAAGGTTCCTGGGAAGAAAGATGATACAGATACAGATAATACACTTAAGACATCAACTATAGCATATGAAAAGGTTGAAACACAAGGTACTTCTATCAAGTCTTCTACTAAGGTAAGCGATTTATTGGGAGATAAGTGGCCAGGAGATAGTACATCTATTACCATTGTGGATAAAGATGGTAATGAGAAGACTGTGTCGATTGACAAGAATATGACATTGAATGGGCTTGCTAATGCGATGGCAGAGAAGGGCGTTAATGCAAGTTATGATGAGAATCAAGGCAGATTTTATGTCAGTTCAACCAATACAGGTGAGGATTACAAGTTTTCATTTGGTGGTAATGCTGATGTAATTGATGTAATTGGCCTTGCTGAACCTGAAGGTAAGATTGATGCAAGTAGTGCTAGAATTGAATATAATGGTGTAGAATATAAGAGTAACACCAACAATTTCAGTATTAATGGGCTGACCTTTGAAGTGTCTGAAGAAGGCAAAGAGATGCAGTTCTCAGTTAATAATGATGTGGATGGCATATATAATAAGGTTAAGGATTTCCTTAAAGAATATAATTCTTTACTGAAGGAAATGAATACACTATATAATGCGTCAAGTTCTCGTGGATATGATCCCCTCACAAGTGATGAGAAGGATACTATGAGTGAGGATGAGGTCAAGGAGTGGGAGAAGAAGATCAAGGATTCTTTGTTGCGTAGAGATGATAAGTTGAGTTCATTCACTAGTAATTTTAGGACTATCATGAATAAGTCTGTTGAGGTGGACGGAAAGCGGTATTCTTTGTCGAGTTTTGGTATCAACACTGGAGATTGGGGAGAGAGAGGTTTGCTTCATCTCGATGGTGATCCTGATGATTCTACAACCGCTGGTATTGACGACAAGTTGAAGGCGGCTATTGTTGACAATCCTGAAGCAGTGACTAAGACGTTTGCTGCGTTGGGTAATGAATTATATAGTTATTTGATGAAGGCTCAGGCTAAGACAACCACTAGCTCTTCTCAGACATTCTATGATGATTTAACGCTTGATGCTGATATTAAAACACAGAAGGAGAATGTTAAGAAGATGCAAGAGAAGATGCAGGATGAAGAAGATAAGTATTATAAACAGTTTGCAGCAATGGAGACTGCTATGTCAAAGCTTCAATCCCAGCAGTCTTATCTGTCAGGGCTGTTTGGTGGCTGACACTTGGGGAGAGTTTATAATTGTTATGTGATTAATGCAGATGACTGTGATAGGATTCACTGAAGCAAGCTCAGTGAATCCTATATCGTATTATGATATGTAACTCAGTCAGTGCTAATGTTAATGGCTGGGATTATTAATGATTATTAAGGAGAAAAGGGAATGGCATCGAAGAATCCATATGCAACATATGCTAATAACAAGGTGGCATCTGCTACACCGGCGGAGCTTACGTTAATGTTATATGAAGGGGCAATTAAGTTTTGCAACCTCGCAAAGATAGATTTGGAGAAGAAAGAGTATGGTGATTCAATAGGGCATGTACAACGTGCGCGTAATATAATAGTTGAATTGCAGTCTACGTTGGATTTCAAATGTGAGGTGGCTAAGGATTTTGACAATATATACAAATATATATTTAATCTGATGATTCGGGTTAATCATGATCATGATATGGAAGCGCTGGAAGAGGTGCTTGTTCAGCTTAGGGAACTTCGTGATATATGGAAACAGGTTATGAAGAATGCTAAGATAGCTAGATAGATTTGAATGATATTAATGAGGTTAAACATATGTATGAAGACCAACGATATGTTGATATGCTTTTAGAAATACTTAATAAACAGATCGACACACTTCATGAAGCGCTTGGAATTACCAAGGAGCAAGAAATAATAGCCAACACAAAGGAATTTGATTCAGAATCCTTTGATGAGACTTTGTCGCGTAAGGATGTTTGTATTGCGAGATTGAATGAATTGGATAATGGATTTGTTTCCGTATATGATAGGGTTGGTAAGATAATTAAGAGTAATCCTGATAAGTATAAGGAACAGATTTTGACAATGCAGGAGCTTATTAGAAGGTGTACAGATATTGGTAATGAGATACAAACATTAGAGGCAAGGAATAAAGATAAGCTTGCAGCGTGTTTTGCTGGAAAGAAGCAGGAATATAATGCCAAGCAGACGGCAGCGACAGTGGCTGGAAAGTATAATACCATCATGAAAAATGTTAACAGTGCAGGTATGGGCGTTAGATTTTTTCAGGATAAATGATTGAATTTGAATATTGATATAGTCGATTTGATGAATGATTAAAAAATGAAAAAATAGTTGAAATTTTTCTCCAAAAGGTGTAAAGTATATTCATAGGGAGCCGATATATTAAATGTAGGGTTCAAGAAAAAGTTTGAACGTGATTTGATAATAGCTCGAAAGAGATATTATATATTATTTATTAACGGATGCTAAGGCATCTAGTACATCTCGCAAGGATGCGGGATTATATTCAAGGAGGAATGTATTATGGTAGTACAGCACAATATCACATCAATGAATGCAAACAGAAACTTAGGTATCGTAGGTGGAAATCTTCAGAAGGCTAGTGAGAAGCTCTCCAGTGGTTACAGAATCAACCGCGCAGGTGATGATGCAGCAGGTCTTGCTATTTCTGAGAAGATGAGATCACAGGTTCGTGGTCTTCAGAGAGCTTCGGATAATGCGGCTGATGGTATTTCTGCTATTCAGACGGCTGAGGGTGTTATGGATGCTCAGCATCAGATTGCACAGCGTGCTCGTGAGCTTTTGGTTCAGTATAAGAACTCTGCGGTATTGACATCAACAGATAAAGCTAAGATTTCTACAGAGCTTTCTCAGTTAGTAGAAGAGTTCTCTCGTATTGTTACACAGACTGAGTTCAACAAAGTTAAGGTTGGTTCTATTTCCGGTAATCTGCAGGTTGGTGCAAACAGTGGTCAGACAATTAGTATCAAGGCTTCCTTTGTTACTACACTTACCACAACTTCTATTGCTAATATTGATAATATTATCGGAAGCGTAAGTACAAATCGTGCTACACTGGGTGCTAAGCAGAATCGTCTTGAGTACACAATCAAGGTTCTTGACAACTCAGCTGAGAACTTGTCCGCAGCAGAGAGTCGTATCCGTGATACAGATATGGCAGAAGAGATGACAAAATTCTCGAAAGAGAATATCTTGCAGCAGGCAGCTACTTCTATGTTGTCTCAGGCAAATCAGGCAAATCAGGGCGTTCTGTCCTTGTTACAGTAATCGTTTATGTACTGATAAGCTGTTGTTTTGCATTCGAGGAGGGGGCAGAGATTATCTCTGTCTCCTCGTATTTGATTAAAGAAAATTTTATTTGCTGCGGAGCGGGATGTTTTCGCAATATGATTACGATGGGAGAATAGATTTATGAGGGTTATGCTGTTGGAGTGGTTGGGGCATATGCAGCAGGATTTGGAAGATGTGATGAGAAGAATAAAAAATTTATCTTTTCGGGTGTTTTTCTATCCTTTTCCGAGTACATCTGAGGCACAAGATGAATATTTTCGGAAGCATTTTGAAAGCGCGCTTCTGAGAAATCATTATGATGCTGTTATTTCTTTTAATTTTATTCCGGTAGCAGCTATGACCTGTAATAAGATTGGTCTTCCCTATATTGCTTGGGTATATGATAGCGGACTTGGATATAGAATTTCTAGAAATGTGAT
>JAFUGT010000172.1 GCA_017469275.1 Lachnospiraceae bacterium | reverse complement strand
TTCCTTATTATTATTTGTTTACTAGTTACATAACTTTTTTATCTACGCCATTTTAATAATTTCTACGCCATTTTTACGCCATTTTGATTATTTTTACGCCATTTTTACGCCATTTTTGCATGAAATTATATGAAGATATATGAATTTATATGAGAATATATAAATCCCGCAAACCCTTTAAAACAGGGCATAAACGCAACATCTCCAAGCACTTCATCATAAAATATACGGAGTGATCTGATATACATTTATTGAAAATCAGACAGCCGTATGCGCTTGAAAGACGATATAGAGCAAAGACATCCCCATGCTTTTTCATAAATCTCCATACCTTTGTCTTTTCCCATCCCCAACGCTGTCCGAGGGTTTCCAAAGTTAAAATGGCACCGTACTTTCCATACTGGATAGCAGGTGCCATATAAGAAAACGCATTATTTGGATCATTTACTGCCGTATGACACCATAGATCCAGCCATGCGTCCGCTTCTTCAAATATATAATTGTTATTAACAAGCCTTTCTGTAATATCTCTTGGAATACATAAAAAGCCATAGCCATTTGTGGTATATACTGCTCCCTTCATACAGGGTTCCCCGGAACACTTAATCACCCAGTCTCTAATGCGGTACTCAAGCTTCTTATTTGCTTCATTAAGCTCATATTTTATGTAATTAAGGGAATTGAGCCTCTCTAATGATTCTAAGGCTTTATTTCGGCTTTTAACACCTAATATGCTCTTGATTCCAACTATTCCGCCTGCCCACATTCCCGGCTCAACAACATTATTATATCCGCAATATGAGGAGATACCCTTACGAAATGCAGCTCTCCCAGCAAGTCTGATGAAATCGCCCATTACCCCCTTGCCCTCAGGAATAAGTTTTCTGGGCAACTTCACCCATTCATAATACCAGGGACATTTCATATCGGGGGATCTCCTTTCTGTGAATGAAATAAAAAAGCAGCCACTGTTCTATACTGAATTAAGCAATAAAAAAACACCAATCTACTATAAATTGTAAACTGGTGTTTTGATACACTTACTTCTATGGCTACTGCAAATTTGTTAGATGTTTGTTAGATGTTACTCAATTCAACACTTATTATCAAAGTGCCATAATCCTCTCAAACCCTTATAAATAAAGAGTGCGGAAGATGGGACTTGAACCCACACGGTGTTGCCACCACTAGATCCTTAGTCTAGCCTGTCTGCCAGTTCCAGCACTTCCGCTTAACCAAGGCTCGTTTAACGAACCTTGACTATATTACTACATTTACATGTAAAAAGCAACCTTTTTTTGAAAAAATTTTCAATAATTTTAATTATGCAAGTTTTGCCTTAGCAACTTCTACGAGTTTTGCAAATCCTTCAGCATCCGATACTGCAAGTTCTGCAAGCATCTTACGGTTCATATCAACACCTGCAAGCTTAAGTCCATACATGAACTTGCTGTATGAAAGACCATTCATTCTGGCTGCTGCATTGATACGTGCAATCCAGAGACGTCTGAACTGTCTCTTCTTCTGTCTTCTACCTGCATAAGCAGATGTAAGAGCTCTCATAACAGACTGTTTTGCAACTCTGTACTGTTTTGATCTAGCTCCTCTATATCCCTTAGCCAGCTTCAATGTTCTATTATGTTTCTTCTTAGCGTTAGCTCCGCCTTTAATTCTTGCCATTTCTAATTTCCTCCTGATTCGAATTCTAAGTCATAATTACAGATAAGGTAAAATCTTCTTCATTACCTTCTCGTTTGTCTTATCCATCATTGTTGATTTTCTAAGTCCTCTTTTTCTCTTAGTAGTCTTCTTTGTCAGGATGTGACTCTTGTAGGCTTTATTTCTCTTAAGACTACCGCTTCCTGTCTTTTTAAAGCGCTTAGCTGCTGCTCTTTTTGTTTTTAATTTTGGCATTACTATTTCCTCCTTAAATGTCTGTTATACTTATATAATCAGAATAACCCTATAATAAGGCATCCAGCATATAACATAATTATTGCGTTCCAAATAAAACTCACTTTTTAGGAGATAGGAACATTATCATGCTTCTTCCCTCAAACTTTGCCGGCTTATCAATAACGGCACAATCTTCAAGATGTGATGCAAAATCGTCAAGTATACCTTTTGTATGATTAACATGGGCAAGTTCACGACCTCTAAATCTCAAAGTAACCTTAACTTTATCGCCCTTAGATAAGAACTTTCTTGCCTGATTAACCTTTGTATTCAAGTCATTGGTATCAATATTCGGAGACAATCGCACTTCTTTGATATCCATAACTTTCTGTTTTTTCTTAGCTTCTTTCTCTTTTCTTGCAAGCTCGTAACGGTACTTTCCATAATCAATTATCTTACATACCGGTGGCTTTGCTGTCGGAGCAATCTTTACAAGGTCAAGTTCTGCCTCTCTTGCCAACTTCATAGCATCCTTTGCAGACATGATACCCAACTGTTCCCCTTCAGTTCCTATCAAACGGATCTCTTTGTCACGAATCTGTTCATTGATCATTAACTCGCTAATGGTCTTGTACCTCCTACAAAATTCAAAGTCTGTTTTGTAAATGTTACTAATTATTAGACACCCATCTTTGTCAACACTCAATTCAAAAGTATATAAAAAGGTGGATAGCATATCTATCCACCTATTAGAAAACCCATGCCCGTAACCGACCAAATGATATCTCAGTCGATTCTAACTTATAAGTAACTATCTCTAATATATTACCCGAGTCGCCTTATGCGCTAAGGTGAGAGTGGATACTCTGCTTGTATGTCTTGTCAAACGACTTGATTATACTACCATACAAATATATTCGTGTCAAGCATTTTTTATTACTTCTCTGCCCCTGTTGCCGGCTCAAATATATTCTTTACAACATTCTCGTCAACTCTCGGCTTCTTCTGCAGGGCAATCCGCCTGAATTCATCCTGGGAACCAATCTTGTCCTGTCCACGTAAATCCTTTTTCTCGTACTCACGACTATTAGGAAGAAGGAAATGTGCCTTCAGATTATCAGCCAACTGAAGTTTCAAAATATCAATAACTTCCTGTTTAAGTCCCGGGTCTTCCACAGGAAATGTTATCTCAACACGTTTATCAAGGTTTCTCGGCATCCAATCGGCACTTCCCATATACACCTCCGGAAATCCGTCATTGTAAAAATAGAAGATTCTCGAATGCTCTAAGAAATCACCGACAATGGAATGAACTGTTATATTCTCAGAAACCTCAGGTATTCCAACCTTTAGACAACAAATACCTCGAACTATAAGATCTATCTTGACTCCGGCTGTACTTGCTTTATATAAAGCCTCAATAATAACCGGATCACATATGGCATTCATCTTAGCTACTATTCTTCCTTTTTTGCCCTTCTTTGCATTTTCCTCTTCTCTCTCTATAAGACGAAGGAAACGGTCTTTCAGCCATATAGGTGCCACCATGAGTTTATTCCATACAGGTGGTTCAGAATATCCTGAAAGCATATTGAATACCGCTGTCGCGTCCTCTCCTATCGCATCATTGCAAGTCAGCAATCCCATATCGGTATATAACTTTGCAGTTACATCATTGTAGTTACCGGTTCCAAGATGCACATATCGACGAATACCATCTTCTTCACGACGTACCACAAGGGCAATCTTCGAGTGAGTCTTAAGACCTACAAGTCCGTATATAACATGGCACCCTGCCTTCTCAAGCATCTTTGCCCATCCAATATTATTTTCCTCATCAAATCTGGCCTTTAACTCTACCAAAACTGTAACCTGTTTACCATTCTCCGCAGCTCTTGCAAGAGATTTAACTATCGGAGAATTTCCACTCACGCGGTATAACGTCTGCTTGATTGCCAAAACATTAGGATCATTTGCAGCCTGAGAAATAAAATCAATAACCGGTGTAAACTCATAATACGGATGATGCAGTAATATGTCACGTTCCCTGATCTGCTCAAAGATGCCTCTCTCCCTATCCATTCCGGGAACCGGCTGCGGAGTATATTTTGCAAGCTTATATTCCTCAAAACCTTCCAGACCATAAGCCTTCATAAGGAAAGTCAGATCAAGAGGACCTTTGATCTTGTATAAATAGTGATCATTTACATTGAGCTGCTCCATCAGTTTCTTAGTCAGACGCTTATCCATTGTGTCAGCCACTTCAAGTCGGATAACCTCACCCCACTGACGCTGCTTTAACTTACTTTCAATCTCTTTTAGCAAATCCGCAGCCTCTTCTTCGTCAATCGAAAGATCGGCATTTCTCATAACCCGGTAAGGATGAGCAGAAAGAATCGTATAATTAAGAAATAGTTTATCAAGATTTCTCTCAATTACTTCTTCCAGCAATATTATATCAGTCTCGCCTTCATTAGCCGATGGAACCTCTATTATTCTGGGAAGCACCGAAGGCACCTGAACTGTTGCAACGTCCACCACATCTTCATGTTTCTTGTCCTTTATAAGTGCGCCGATATTAAGTGTCTTATTCTGTATAAGCGGAAATGGTCTTGACGAATCAACAGCCATAGGTGTAAGCACAGGATATACATTTCGTGTGAAATAATTATCAACGAACTCCGCCTGCTCCTCATTCAAGTCTTCGTGATGTCTTATAAGGTGAAGTCCCACTTTGTCAAGCTGCGGCATTAACGAGCGGTTGAACACTTTATACTGTTCAGCCATGAAATCCTTAGTTTCAGGTAGTATCTTTTGAAGCTGCTCATACGGAGTCATACCTGCTATATCTTTCTTCTTATAATCCGCATGCCACATATCAATAAGGGATGCTATTCTGATCATGAAGAATTCATCCAGATTAGAAGCTGTAATACTAAGGAACTTCATCCTTTCAAACAGGAGATTATTCTTATCTTTCGCCTCCATGAGTATTCTCTTATTAAACTGAATCCATGACAGCTCGCGGTTTTCAAAATATTCCGGCTTATTAAAAATGCTTTTTTCCTTTTCTTTCATATATCCTTCTCCTATCTATTATCGGTAGTGTCAACTTGACACCCCGTTTTTTGTTTCTAAAACCTTTATTTCTGAGGGTTTGCAAAAAAATGAGCATTGACCCCCTATTTAGTGTATAATGTCAATCGACCAAAACCAACTATATACATAGGAGACAATGCT
>JAFUGT010000171.1 GCA_017469275.1 Lachnospiraceae bacterium | reverse complement strand
ATGGGATGATGATGAACTATCAAGAGTTCTGCTTTTGGCAGAGACACTTTATATATATAATGGCAGAACCAGACGTTTGGAAGTCGCTGACAGATTGACATATTGGGATGAAGGTCTCGGTATGTGGAATATGAAGTATTTTATGCGCCATGTAGCAAGAGTTATTCGTGATAATAAAATCGGAAATTATTTCGGAATATATTTTAATCTTAAAGGTTTTTCGGTCATCAATCAGCAGTTAGTCAGAGAGATGGGAACGGAGGTTATGCGTAAATATATAAAGGGCATAATCGATATGGAAGAGGATGATGAGATGCTGTGCCGTATCGGAGGTGATAATTTCGTAGGTATCGCCAAGAAAGAACGGTTAGAGAAGACAGAAGCTTATTTGTCCGGAAAAGATGTTAAGGTAAATGATAACTATAGTGTAAGTATATCTGCCGTAGCGGGTTTTTATGTAGTGAATAACGAAGATGATATCAAGTCTCCTGATGATTTGATGGACAGAATAAGTGCTGCATTTCATATGGCAAGAAGAGGTGTATCAAACTTCGCTTATTTTGATGAGAAGATAGTACAGTATCAGATTCATACAAAATGGGTAGAGGCACAATTCCCGAATGCACTTAATAATGAAGAATTCAAGGTTTTCTATCAGCCCAAAATCGGACTTAAGGATACTAAGCTTGCGGGCGCAGAGGCATTGTGCAGATGGTTTCATGATGGAAATATAATCGCTCCTATGGAATTTATACCGGTGCTTGAGCAGAGCATTAATATATGTAAGCTTGATTTTTATATGCTTGACCATGTATGTAAGGATATAAGACGCTGGCTTGATGAGGGTAAGAATGTAGTCAGAGTATCGGTTAACCTGTCACGAAGACATTTGACGGATACGAATATTTTACAAAGAATAGTGGATATAATTGACGGTAACAATGTACCGCACGAATATATTGAGATTGAACTTACTGAGACCACGACGGATGTAGGCTTCAGGGATTTGAAGCTTTTGGTAAACGGCTTACAAAGTCTCGGAATATCTACTGCTGTTGATGACTTTGGAGTAGGATATTCTTCACTTAATCTTATAAGGGATATTCCTTGGAATGTACTTAAATTAGATAAGAGTTTCCTTCCGGATGAAAATGATCCGAAAGAAGAAGAAAAGTCGATAATGCTTAAATATGTTATTGCAATGGCTCAATCTCTTGGTTTGGAGTGTATAGTAGAGGGAGTTGAGACAGAGGAGCATGTAGAGATGCTCAAAGAAAATTGCTGTTATTTAGCACAAGGATTTTATTTTGACAGACCTTTACCTAAGGAACAATTTGAGAATAAATTAGGATAATACAGATGAAGCAGTCGATTATTCGACTGCTTCAGACTGTAGACAAAGTCAGGGGCAAAACCCCTGATTTTTCTTATATAAGATTTGCCGTTATCCCTTATAAATACTGGATTTTAAGCCGTTTTTATGGTATAATTATTATATCTTAATAAGGGGGATTACTGCCTATGATGACACAAAACGCTGATAAAAAGAGAGAACAAATCCAAATGTTTTGTATGGATGATTTAGTGCCTAAAGACCATCTGCTGCGCCTTATT
>JAFUGT010000170.1 GCA_017469275.1 Lachnospiraceae bacterium | reverse complement strand
TATCTCCGTTGAATTTGACAGTAACCGTTGTCTTTGTCCAATGCGCATACAATGTAAACGCCGACTCACCTTCAACAATTGTATCAGTGGTTATCAGATTTCCTTCTGTTGCAGATGTATACCATCCATCAAAACTATATCCGGTACGCGTTGTCGGGCTTGGCAGTTCTCCATAATTATTACCAATAAGAAATTCTTTTGACTGAACTATACCACCTGCATATGAATAAAATGTTACGATAACAGTATTATGTACCCATCGTGCATAAAGCGTATGCGATGTAGTAGCTGTAACAATATCATCTGAAGTTATCTTATCTCCACCATCCGAATCAGTATACCAGCCGTCAAAACTGTAATTATCTAACGCTGGTACCGGCAATTCACCATAAGCTTCACCTATTGATACTTTTTTACTTACCGTTGTTATCTGTCCGTCACCAGGTTCAAAATATACAGTAACCGAATCCAAAGACCAATGTGCATATAATGTATGGGCAGATGTGGAATTCATTTTTGTTGTTGAAGTAACAAGTGTTCCTCCTATAGAAGAAGTATACCACCCCTCGAACTTATAGTCAGCTTTTGCAGGTGTAGGAAGATCTCCATATGTACTACCGATTGCTACTACAACACTTGAAGGCGATACAGTAGCTCCTGACATATTAGGGCTCAAACTAACCGTAACCGAAGTAATAATCTCTGTCCATTGTGCATATAATGTATGCGAATTAGCATTTGTCACAGTCGAATTCGCCTCAATCTTTGTTCCATTATTAGCTGCTGTATACCATCCGTTAAATGTATATCCGGATTTTGTAGGTGTCGGAAGATTTCCGTAAGTTCCACCAACAACCAATTCTAAAGTTCCTGACGAAACCGTTCCACCATTTGCATTCAGAGATACCGTTACCTTAACAACATTTTCCTTCCAATGCGCATACAAAGTACGGGCACTACTGTCTGTTACCTGTGTCGAAGAAGAAACCAATGTTCCCCCTGTTGCTGCTGTATACCAACCGGCAAATGAATAACCCGACCTTGTAGGTGTAGGAAGATTTGAGTAATAATCACCCATGAATACTTCTACACTTGTAGGCGACACACTACCTCCATTGGCATTAAGTGTTACCATTGCCTTAGTTTTTGACCAATGTGCATATATTGTATGCGCAGACGTCTCAGTAACCGAAGAAGAAGACGTAATCTCTGTACCTGCACTTGCATCCGTATACCAGCCATCAAATGTATAATTGGATCTGCTTGCTGTCGGCAGATCACCATATGTTTCACCAACATTGACAGTTTTTGTAGCAGGAGACACTGTACCCCCATTACCGTTAAAACTTACCGTCACTTTCTTAGGTATTGAACCGGTAAATTCATAAGTAAGCTCAACAGAACTTCCAACTGTATTACTCAGTGTATCCCATTTTGCCTTCGTTCCTTTATAATATATATGCGAAAGATTTGTAATGCCGGTAAAATCATAATGCACCATTGCATTAATAGGAAGATATAGATTAGTAATAACTGTACCTTTTAATATATTAGAGGTATCTGCATTGCTCATGTCAAAACTTCTAACATCTAGGTTTTCAATACCGTTAGTTGTATTTGCCCCACAATTGATAAACATATCTGTCATATCGATAACACTTGATGTATCAATATTTGTAAGATCGATACTGGTAATACTATAATCCCCATAGAACATATTATTCATAAATAATACATTTGACATATCAACGCCGTTCAAATTAACTTTTGTCAATGCAGTCAAGCCTTTAAATAAATTTCTACTATCGTTAGATAATACTATTCCTTTTTCAAGTGTAAGTTCACTTAGCTTTTTACCAGTTTTACTCCATAGACTTCCCGTTGATATATTCTCATTAACTAAAAATGTTGTATATATCACCCCGTCAATTTTAGTAAATGCAGGAACGGTAAGTTTGGAAACGCCTGTTTTATTATATGACAGCAATAATAATCTATAATTTTTTTTATCAAGACAATAATTATAATCACTGTACCATGTATCCGTAGCCGGATTATCAACCTGCGGCTGATCAACATCATCTGTCTTTTTGTAGTTACATACCAACATCTGATCACCCAAAACATTTCCGAGCGCATTCCACTGCGTCTGTGTTCCAGCATAATATATCCTGCAAATATTACATGTAACTGCAGGTATTGAAATGTCACCACTATTATCACCATTTCCGGAAAAATCAACAAGACGTAAAGAATTATCTGCCGGCAGATACAAATTGGTTATTTTGGCATTACTAAACATTTTCTGCCTATCAATATGCATTATCGAAAAGTCTAATTCACTCAAATCCAGATTTTGAAGATTAGTATTACTGCCTAAATAATTAAACATCTGTGTAACTTCATATAGTCTAGTTGTTTTAAAACACGAAATATCGAGATATGCTAATTTATTACAATTATAAAATGTTTTATTGGCTTTACTAACATTGGAAACATCAAGACTACTCAAATCCAGATATCTTAGATTATTACAATCATAAAACCAATTAGACATATCAGTAATTGAAGAAGTATCTAATCCGGCAATATCCAGAGTTTGCAGTTTTGACAAACCACTAAACAAGTTGCGACTACCTGACTTCACCATAACTCCTGAAGCAATCGAAAGAGTAGTCAGGGAATCGGCATCCGAACTCCAAAGACTACTACTGTTTCCTACATTGTTGATAACTATTTTTTCGTATGTTACTCCGTTTATAGTGGCACTACCCGGTACAGTAAGTTCAGACACATCAGTACCGTTATATTTCGTTAATGTTATTGTTTTTGTAGAGCTATCTGTAGTATACGTATAATCCTCATACCACTCAGCAGCATATACTTTTCCAACATCAGACGTAGCTATGAGTAACGCAGAACATACACAGATAAACAATACCACCTTTTGCAACCAATGATCCTCTCGGCAACCATGTTCCATAATCAATTCCTCCTTAAACTAACCAATTATCTATCATATCCGTTAATTTTTTAGCTATATGTAACTCTTACATAATATGGTTACATTCAAAATACGCATATTAATTTTTATTTTATCACAATAATTATTTTTTTTAAAGCAAATTATTATACATTTTTACCAAATTTTATATATTAAAAGAAAAAAACTGACGCTATTTCAAGCATCAGTCTTCATAGTTTTTATTGTAGGGTATGATTCAATTGCACCATTCTTCATAACACTTATCTCCAAATGGATCATCCCCCAACTGCGTGATCATCTGCGACTGTCCTGATAATTTTGAAAATGCTCCGCACACGTTAGCCGGTGCTCCTCCAACAATCGGAGAAAACGCACTAACTTCCTTTATCGGCTTATTGGTATCAGTAGGAATCATATCAATAAGCGCTTCACCTATTCCAATCAACTTACTCATAGTAACCCTCCGAACTATTTCATAGTCATGCTTTTCATCTGATATATTGTGATATCCGCTTCATCCATATCAAAAAAAGCCTTAACCTTTTGTTCATTTTTATAAAATCTTGTTGTAAAAACAATCTCACCATCATTAATATAATACTCAATAATCGAGGAATCAACAAGTATTCTTATCGAATTGATTTTTGATAACTTTGCTTTCCTTAGCTTTCTGCCTAATCCACATTTATTATTAAGCTCTAACGAAATCAATTCTCCGTCATAAGAAAAATTAACTCCATCACCAATATTTACAGAAAACACATCAGGCAGGTTATCACACAATATATCCATCAAGCCGGTATCTGAAATAAATGCTGATTTCGGTTTGATTATTATCCCATCACCGATTCTCAAATTATCAATCTCAGAAATCGGAGTCTGAAATACTTTATTTTTCCCGTCAACACCCACTTTAATATTGAGAAGTCTTGGCACAGTAAAACAATGCTGCCGTTTTTCTGTCTCGACCTCAAGGTTTGAATACTCTGCATCGGGAACACCGGCCCATCCGATCAGGATTCTTCTTCCATTTTCGTCCAAAAAAGTCTGTGGTGCATAGAAATCAAATCCCATGTCCCACTCTTCAAAAGTCGACTCATCCAATATAAATCTTTTTGGAGCATTTTCTCCGGATGCTTCAATATCGTTTATATTTGAAAATGAAAAATCTTTATCTAACGAATTACATTCATCAATAATATAACCGGACTGATAAATATTCTGATAGCGCAACTCACAAGTTTCAAGTCCTTGTGGCGAAAACGAAATCACATGCATATTGTCAAGCGCAAAGTAATCCGGACATTCCCACATATATCCAAACTTTTCATGCGAACCTATTATTTCCGTCAAAGTCCATTTTAACATATCGTAAGATCTATAAACCAGAATTCTTCCTTCATCATTAATCGTCCTTGCGCCAAGAACCATATAGTATGAATCTCCCTGCTTCCATACTTTTGGATCT
The DNA here is from genome assembly GCA_017469275.1 of Lachnospiraceae bacterium. Taxonomy (GTDB): domain Bacteria; phylum Bacillota; class Clostridia; order Lachnospirales; family Lachnospiraceae; genus CAG-590. Next base: position 11,971 of record JAFUGT010000170.1, on the reverse strand, counting down.
CTTATATGACAACTAAACCCGTCAGGATATTCATCTGTATCAATTACAACTTTCTTATCCGTAAATGTTCTTCCATCTTTACTCTCAACAAGTATTGTATCGGCGCGTCTGCCTGAATAGGTATAGTCGTACTCTCCCGGAAGTTTAACATTACCGGTATAGAAAATATGCATACCCTCCTCGTCCACAAATGAGCTTCCTGAATAAACGCCGTTTCTATCAAAATCTTTGTCAGGAACAAAGGGCGCACCCAGATAAGTAACATTTACAAAATCTTTCGTAACATAATGTCCCCAAGCCTTCATCCCCCCTCTTGCATCCAGGGGAGAATACTGAAAAAACAGGTGATATTCCCCATCCATTTGGCATAAACCATTAGGATCATTTAACCAACCTGTAGGTGGACTAATATGAAAACTGTTGCGATACAGACATTCATCATCATTAGGGACATTGTCTTCCGCCTCTTTTATAAGCAATTGTAGTCTTTTATACTCCTCATTCATACCATTTTCCTTATTAATAAGAAAACCCTTAAGCAGTCATAAAGACAACTTAAGGGTTCTATAAATTAAATATATTATGCGTTCATCTGAGCTGCAACTTCTGCTGCAAAATCCTCGTTCTTCTTCTCAAGACCTTCACCTGTTTCAAAACGAACAAACTTCTTAAGAGTAATTGTTGAACCAACCTCTTTTGAAACAGCCTCAAGATATTTAGCAACTGTCTCCTTGTTCTCAGCCTTAACATACTCCTGCTCTAAGAGACATACCTCTTTAAGCTCTTTGTTAAGACGTCCCTCGATCATCTTCTCGATGATGTTCTCAGGCTTATTAGCATTCTTCTCATCATTCTTAGCCTGTGCCATAAGAATCTCTTTCTCATGTGCCTTGTAATCCTCAGGTACGTCTGAAGTAGATACATACTTAGGATTAAGAGCTGCAATCTGCATAGCTACATTCTTAAGAGCTTCCTTAACAGCATCTGAATTGTTATCAGTAGCTGCTTCTACCAAAACACCTATCTTACCGCCGGCATGGATATATGAAACTACAATACCGTCTTCAGAAACGATCTTTTCAAAACGACGGATATTCATATTCTCACCAATCTTAGCGATCATAGCTGCATGCTTATCTGCAACAGTCATTGATGTATCAAGTGCCCAAGGCTCTGCCTTAAATGCTTCAACATCAGCAGCATCAGAATTAGATATCTGTTCTACGACTTCCTTAACATATGTCTGGAATACTTCATTCTTAGCAACAAAGTCTGTCTCAGCGTTAACTTCTACGATAGCTGCTACCTTATCGCCATCCTTTATAGTTGTAGCTACAATACCTTCAGCAGCAATTCTTCCTGCTTTCTTCTGTGCAGTAGCAAGACCCTTCTCACGAAGGAACTCGATTGCCTTATCGAAATCACCATCTGTCTCAGTAAGAGCTTTCTTACAGTCCATCATACCTGCACCGGTCTGCTCTCTCAAATCCTTAACCATACTTGCTGTAATAGCCATTATTATTTCCTCCAAATTCTATTCTCAATTATATCTAATTGCGAAACCATACTTAACATGTACAGTTTCGCAATATAATCATTAATATATTAATTATGCCTCTGCCTCTTCTACTGCATCATCATAATCCTCAGAATCATCAGCCGCTCCGGCATCAACACCCTGGTTACCTTCGATAACAGCATCAGCCATCTTAGATACAATAAGTTTAACAGCACGAATAGCATCATCATTACCCGGAATAACATAATCAAGTTCTTCAGGATCGCAGTTTGTATCAGCGATACCTACAAGAGGAATTCCAAGTGAATGAGCCTCCTGGATACAGATTCTCTCTTTGCGGGGATCTACAACAAAGATCATATCAGGTGCTCCACCCATATCCTTGATACCACCAAGGTTCTTGGTAAGCTTATCCATCTCTTTACGAATCTTGATAACTTCTTTCTTAGGAAGAACATCAAATGTTCCATCTTCTTCCATCTGCTCATACTTCTTGAGTGTAGCAATACGAGTCTCGATTGTGCTCCAGTTAGTGAGCATACCACCTAACCATCTCTCATTTACATAGAACATACCACAACGCTCTGCTTCTGATTTAACAGAATCCTGAGCCTGCTTTTTAGTTCCTACAAAAAGAATTCTTCCGCCTTCCATAGCACATTTCTTAACTGCTTCATAAGCCTCATCTACTTTACCAACCGACTTCTGTAAGTCAATAATGTAGATACCGTTACGCTCAGTATAAATGTACTCAGCCATCTTAGGGTTCCATCTTCTTGTCTGGTGTCCGAAATGTACACCTGCCTCAAGCAACTGCTTCATTGAAATAACGCTCATAATTTTACCTCCTAGGTTTACATCTTCCAACGATTTCAACGCTTAGAAACGATTCTGTGTCTCGCGTCCATGAACACAAACCCGCAACCCTCTAAGAATCCACCGTTGTGTATAATATTATTGTTTGACCGTTATGCATATGTTCACGATGGTTAAATATCATTAAACAAAGAGTCTAAAAACGCAGATTCTTATTAAATAAAAACCACTCGTTTACTTATATGCACAAGTCAACGAATGGTATTATATCACAAGAAAAACCTCAATACAAGAACTTTTTCTAAAAATTCAATGTTACAGAAGTTCTGCCATCTCCAACAGTAACCTCTCTGATTTCTCCCATCCCAGACATGGATCGGTGATAGACTTACCATAGCATCCGCCACCTACAGACTGATTACCATCCTCAATATATGACTCAACCATAACACCTTTAACAAGTGCCGCCACATCATCACTGTGACGCATACTGTGGAGAATTTCTTTGACAATTCTCGGCTGCTGGTCCCATTTTTTTCCTGAATTATTATGATTGGCATCAACTATGACCGCAGGATTTTTAAGAGTAGAAAATTCTTCATATGCTTCATGAAGTCTTATCAAATCTTCATAGTGATAGTTGGGTACAGAAACACCATGCCGATTTAGAGAACCTCTCAAGATGCAGTGCGTCAAAGGATTTCCGTCTGATTTAACCTCCCAACCGCCTGTCATAAACGTATGCTTTGATTGTCCGGCTATACAGGAATTCATCATAACGGCATAATCTCCTGATGTGGGATTTTTCATTCCGACAGGAACATCGATTCCTGACGCAATCAAACGATGCGACTGATTCTCTACGGAACGTGCACCTATTGCCACATAGGATAGTATGTCCGACATATATCCCCAGTTATCTGAATAAAGCATCTCATCTGCTGCTGTCAAACCCGACTCTTTTATTGAATCAATATGCATCTTTCTGATAGCCTTAAGTCCCTCAATGAAATTTGGTTTCTCTTCAGGATTAGGCTGATGGAGCATACCCTTATAGCCGGAACCGTTAGTCCTCGGTTTGTTGGTATATATTCTCGGAATAAGGATAAGTTTATCTTTTACCTTCTCCTGCACCTTAGAAAGTCTTGTTGTATAATCAACAACCGCCTCCTCGTTATCAGCCGAGCAAGGTCCGATTATCGCAAGAAACTTCTTAGACTCACCGGTAAATACCTTACGAATTTCCTCATCTCTTGCCTGTTTTATCTTTGTCAGTTCTTCACTCATTGGAAACAGTTCTTTGATTTCATCCGCCGACGGAACCTCAGAAATATAATGCAATCCCATAGTTTCATCTCCTTATATTGTATGTATTTATTCACACCAACACAGTATGTTTGGAAGTTTATCACGCATACTTGTGAAAGTCAATTCATATATTGAAAATAAGCATAAACACTAATGGTATGGCATGTCTTCTTATTACAAACTCAAAAATCAATTAAAAGATTCTTATCTTATATGGATTTTTCCATTATTTCTCATCATATCATGTATTTTTCTCAGAGGAATAAATAATAATTCCGAGCCGTATTATTCATCAAATTTCAAACACATATTTATCAACAAATATCCGGATATTGATACTTCCGAAAAGTTCACCGCCGCAGACACTTCCGGAAATAATACACCTTATACCCTACACGCAAAATATGCTCTTCTTATGGATAGTGATAACGGCAGAGTACTATTTGAAAAAAACGGTTATGAAAAAGCACCCATGGCAAGTACAACAAAAATAATGACTTTGATCATCGCATTGGAAAACGCTAATGTCGATGATATAGTTAAGGTTTCAGAATACGCCGCTTCCATGCCGGATGTACAACTAAACATCAAAAAAGACGAGCAATACAGATTATCTGACCTTTTATACTCATTAATGTTGGAATCTCATAATGATTCCGCAGTGGCTATTGCGGAACATGTGGGTGGCAGTGTTGAGGCTTTTGCTGAAATGATGAATCAAAAGGCTTATGAACTGGGCGCTTATAATACTCATTTTGTAACGCCTAACGGTTTGGATCATGAAAACCACTATACAACTGCTTACGATCTGGCACTTATCGCTGCTTATGCCATTAAAAATCCCAAAGTTTGTGAAATCATCCGTACCCCATCCTATACTTTTCATGAACAAACAACCGGACGCTCATTTACGGTCAATAACAAAGACCGCTTTTTAACCTCATATCGGGGGGCAATAGGCGTCAAAACTGGTTTTACCGGAAAAGCCGGCTACTGCTTTGTCGGTGCTATCGACAGAGATGAAAAACATCTCATTAGCGTGGTACTCGCTTCAGGCTGGCCGCCTCACAAAATGTATAAATGGCAGGATACAGTTAAACTTATGGATTATGGAATCAACAATTATAATTACAAAGATATCATATCTCAAAATAATAATTTTGAAAAAATATCTGTTACAAATAGTATTGAAAAAGGCAAAATCACACCCTACTGCATTGCAAACGAACGTATTCTGTTGTCAGATAGTGAAAGTGTCTCATATGATATAATACTTCCGAAAACTCTTGATGCACCTGTCAAAAAAGATAAGACTATCGGAAGCATCACAATATATATAGATGGCGTAAAATACAAAACTTACCCTCTTTACTCAAAAGAAGGTAAGCGAAGAATAACATATTCATATGTACTTAAAAAAATTATATCCATGTATTTTAAGAATATTATGATATAAGTTTCAATAGTTAAAACAACTTTGTATCAACAAATGATGATTATACTCATAAAACTGTTCAATTATAGAACTATAATCAATCTTTAACAGGTGCAAAAGTAAGCTGTGCCTCCTCCATAGCCTGCTTTTTAAAGTCTTCAATTTTATCCGGTGTAATGGTCGGAAGTTCGTCTGTGGACTGGACACCAAAACTTCTAAGGAACTCATCTGTAGTACCGAATAATATAGGTCGTCCCACCGCTTCTAATCGTCCAACCTCCTGAACAAGATTATATTCTATAAGTTTATTGACAGTATGAGCACAGGAAACACCTCTTATCGCCTCTATCTCCTGTCTCGTTATCGGCTGCTTATACGCTATTATTGACAAAGTCTCTAACAAGACATCTGTGAGCACATGCTTCTTAGGAACATTTATGACCTTAACTAAAGTGTCATAATAATCAGCCTTCGTACACATTTGAAATGCATTTTCCAACTCGACTATTCTTATGCCCCTGTCTGCACTGTCATATTTATCCATCATGTTATGTATTATCTTAACGACGGTATCCGTGTCTATAGAGAGTGCCTGTGCAATCTGCTCTCGGTCAACAGCTTCGCCCATGGAAAAGAGAATGGCTTCTATTCTACCCTCAATAACACTTATCGGCGCTTCTTTTTGAGTTTCCTCAACACTTTCCAAATTGACATTATCTGCAGTAATACTTTCCGAATTATCAATTTCTATTATATTATCATCTATTATATTATTTTCCATTTCTTCTTTGTTATCAGCCATAATATTCATACCTCATAAAACAATAACTGTAAGCTATTATAGATAAATATGCCGCAATAAGCATCATCCATTATTGTCACCATCTGAAGCCTCAATACCTGAAGCCGTCATCGGTTCTATCACTGCATCTATATCATCCAAAGAATCTATCACTATCTCACCGAAAGTCTTTTCCTGTCTGATTGTAATTGCCCCGACCTTCATTAACTCAAGTATCGACATAAATGTGATAATAATATTCATCCTGCTCGGTTGTGATTCAAGTAGAGTTCTGAAATTAATACCCTTAAGTCCTTTGACCTCTTCCCTTATCTGAACCATTCGGTCTTCAATATTGATTTCTTCCTTCTCAATAGTACCAAACTTGGATCTGATAGGATCGATCTTATCTACCTGTTTCTTCATTACGGATTTGAATATATCATTTAACTGCCGTAATGTTATATCCGCAACAAGTTCTGCCGGGTCTACAACCTCTTTATATTGCGAAACCTCCTTAGGTATCGACGGCTTCTTATAAAAATTCTTAGCCGCATCCAACTCCATATCCTTAAGCTCCAATGCGGCATACTTGTACATTTTGTACTCAAGAAGTCTTCTCACAAGTTCAGCTCTCGGATCTTCCTCTTCCTCCTCTTCACTCTCTTCTCGAGGAAGCAGCATTTTCGACTTGATCTGCAAAAGCATTCCCGCCATGACAAGAAATTCGCTCATGACATCCATATTCTGCTCCTGCATCTGTCCAACATAATCCAAATATTGTTCAGTGATGGTCACAATCGGAATATCATATATGTCAACTTTATTCTTTTCAATTAAATGAAGCAACAGATCCAATGGTCCCTCAAAAACCTGAAGCTTATATTCTATATCCATCTTAATTCCTGCCTAAAACAAAACTGTCATCACTAAACTTAAGCCTTTTGCTTCGTTAAGTGAGCACGTATACGGAAACTTAGCCAATCAGTCTACGCCTTACGGCTTGACTTCTTGGACTTTCAAAGTAAAATGAAGTCATCTGTACCGGCAGACAACTTCATCTATTATATAATAAACAATTGGAAATAGCAAACCTTAAATGATAATAAATACCATTCCACCATTGCTGTCATTTATTATCTTTTCCATTGTATCCTGTAATTTTATCTGTGACTCGTCATTTATCTTATTAGACTTGGATATAAGACCTTCCTCTACCATCTGCTCCACAGTTTTACCAAATATGTTGATATTCCATAAAGCCTCAGGAGATGATTTTAACTGCTCCTTCATATTGGACAAAAAATCTTTTGCCTGTTCTTCCGTTCCCACAATAGGTGCAATTTCTGTTGATACATTAGCCTTGATAAAATGAAGTGACGGCGCATTTGCCTTAATCTTTATGCCATATTTACTTCCGTGTTTGATAAGCTCCGGTTCAGCCAAGGTTATATTTTCCTTTTCCGGCATAACAAGTCCGTATCCCTTCATCTGAACACTTTCCATCGCATCGGAAACTCTATTGTATTCCTTCTTTCTGGCTGATACATCTTTTAATAATCTCAAAAAATCATATTCATTTTTTACATCTGCATCCAAAAGTCCTGACAGCATATCGTAGTAATATTTTTCAGGAATACTAATATTGAAATCAACTGTTCCGTCTTTGAGATCAAGATTGTTAACTACCGCATCAGATATGTATTCGCTATCTGCCTTCTCAATCTCGTATACATGCTTCATATTAGAAACTGAATTAAGTACCTGTTTTGCGTATGATATGAGAGATTGTTTGATAGGGTTATCAACCTCTAACGTCTCTGCCCATTTAGGTATAAAAAACCTTATTCTGCTTATCGGAAATTCCAAAAGAATATATTTCAATATATTAATTATATCTCTGCTTTTTAGCTGATCGCAGTTAACCGGCAAAACTTTAACTCCGTATTGATTGCTCAAGCTGTCAGATAGTTCAAGTGTTTCTGCGCTTTGAGGTTTAACACTGTTAAGCACCACAATGAATGGCTTATTCAGAGATTTCATTTCCTCAATTATTTCGCTCTCCACCGGTGCGAAATCTTCCCGTTCAATATCTCCGAAGGAACCATCTGCAGTCATAATAATACCGATGGTCGCATGATCTGTCATTACTTTCTTTGTTCCGATATGTGCAGCTTTTGTAAATGGTATCTCATAATCATACCATGGGGTTTTGACTAATCTCTCCTTCTCTTCTTCGAGATGACCTGTGGCACCCTCTACCATATACCCTACACAATCAACAAGACGCACTTTCACATCCGTCTCATCATTTAAAGATATATCAGCCGCCTCCTTGGGAATAAACTTGGGTTCCGTTGTAGTGATAGTTCTACCTGAACCACTTTGAGGCAGCTCATCTATTGTCCTTCTCTTTTCCGGTCCGTCCGGAAGTTTTGGCAATACCAGATTTTCCATAAATCTTTTAATAAATGTTGACTTTCCGGTTCTTACAGGACCTACAACACCTATGTACATCTCTCCTCCGGTACGGTCTTTTATATCTGCATAAACGTCAAACTGCTCCTTCATAATATCCTCCTTTTAGATGATCACTATTACCGGATAATAATAGCTATACATTTTCCTAAGAAGAATATATGCGGGAGCAGTCCATATTATTCATATTTAATTGTTTGTATTTAATTGTTCATTACTAAATTGCTCAATCCCAGTCAAGATTCTCGGACTCCATGGTTCTGTCCCGCAGAAGTAAAGCACTCGCTTCATCCTTCGCACTTACATTTTCAAACAAAACTCTGTTTACAGCCTCAACTATGGGCATGGAAATATTATACTTCTTACCAAGTTCAAATGCAGCCTTTGCGGAATACACACCTTCTACGACCATCTTAACTTCATCCATAGCCTCATGATAAGTCTTACCCTGTCCAATAAGATAACCTGCATTTCTGTTTCTCGAATGTTTTGAAGTACAGGTAACTATAAGGTCACCTATGCCCGAAAGACCGGCAACGGTTTCAATAGAACCTCCCATTGCAGTTACAAGTCTGCTCGTCTCGGCAATTCCTCTTGTCATAAGGGCAGCCTTTGTATTATCACCATATCCCAGTCCATCTACAATACCTGCCGCCAAGGCGATAACATTTTTCAGTGAACCACCAAGTTCTATACCAATAACATCAGGACTTGTATAAACTCTGAAATATTCATTCATAAATGTATCCTGTATAGTCTCAGCCACTTCCTTATCTTTTGAGCCGGCTACAATTGTCGTGGGAATCTTTCTTCCAACTTCCTCTGCATGGCTCGGTCCCGACAAAATACCCACTCTCGCCTGAGGACACTCTTCATTGATTATCTCTGTCATTGTCTTATATGTTTTGTCTTCAATACCCTTCGCAACATCTACAACTATTGTACCCTCTTTTATATACGGTGCAGCACTTTTCATTGTAGATCTTACAAATGGAGAAGGAACTGCACATACAACAAGTTCAGCATTATTTAGCGCTGTTTCTATATCATTAGTAAACTCAATCGCACTTGGAACAATCACTCCCGGCAATTTGTCCCTGTGTTCTCTATAATCCTTGAGCATCAATACTTCTTCCGGATCAATGGACCATACCGTCACGTTATGTCCATTACCGCAAAGAAGAATGGATAAAGCTGTTCCCCAGCTTCCTGCTCCTAAAATAGCTATATTTTTCATGTCAATCATCCTGTTAAAAACTAGAATAATTTATTTTCCTCACCATGCATCAATCTTATTATATTAGCTTTATGCCTGTAAAATGCAAGACTGCCAAACAAAAATATTATTATATAACTTTCAATCAGATCTCCACCGGATAATGCATTTCCTGTAGCCGGATCATTTATTTTACCTGATAATCCAAGTATTAAAAACACTACAAAGAATAATGATACTACAATCAAAGAACCTAATGAAACATATCTTGTTATGGCAACAGTAATGATAAATGATACCAGACAAATAACCATGATTCTCCAATCAAGTATACCCAGTATTACTCCAGCGGTAGCTGCTATTCCTTTACCACCTTTGAAATTCATATAAAAGGGATAATTATGTCCTATTACAACTCCAAAACCAGCCCATAATATCATCGGATATACTATATCCGGGAAAAAATGTACTCCAATAAATCTCGCTATAACACACGCAATGGCTGCTTTCAACAGATCCCCTATAAAAACTATAAGTCCGGCTTTTTTCCCAAGCACTCTTAATGCATTTGTAGTACCGGCATTTCCGCTACCATATTCTCTTATATCAATCCCATTAAGTTTTCCATATATGTATGATGTTTGAATGAGGCCCATAAAATACCCCACAACCAAACATAGTATACGTGCTGCAATTTCCATTATATAACATCCTCTTGTCTATAATTATTTGTCTTTTCTTTCTCTTATGATAAAGTGAAGCGGTGTTCCCTTAAAACCAAATGCATCTCTTATCCTGTTCTCTATATATCTGGTGTAAGAAAAATGCGTAAGGCTCTTATCATTTACAAACAAAACAAATGTCGGCGGTTTAACAGACACTTCCGTCATGTAGTAAATTCTAAGTTTCTTTCCTTTATCTGATGGCGGTTCATTGAGGGCAACAGCTTCGGTAAGAATCTCATTCAATACTCCTGTACCCACTCTCAAAGCATGATTATCAATTACCACATCAATAAGTTCAAATAACTTTGGTAATCTTTGACCGGTTTTCGCAGAAATAAAAATAATTTCCGCATAAGGCATAAACGAGAGAATACGTCTTATTTCCTCTGTAAACTTATAAACACTCTTATCATTTTTATCAGGAAGAATATCCCATTTGTTAACAGCTATGATCATACCCTTGCCACGTTCATGAGCAATTCCGGCTATCTTGGCATCCTGCTCTGTCACACCCTCTGTCGCATCAATCACAAGCACACAGACGTCAGCTCTCTCAACCGCTGTAACTGTTCTTATAACAGAAAATCTCTCTATCTCTTCCTTAACCTTGCTCTTTCTTCTAAGTCCGGCAGTATCAATAAAAACATATTCCCTGCCGTCAACCGTAACTTCTGTATCTATTGCATCACGAGTCGTCCCGGCTATATCTGATACGATTACACGTTCTTCGCCTAACAATTTATTGATAATCGAACTCTTCCCCACATTAGGTTTGCCAATAATAGCAATTTTCGGTCTGTCATCCTCTTCGTCATTCTTTTCCTCCATGTTGAAATGAGAAACAACTTCATCCAACATATCACCAAGTCCAAGTTGTGAAGAGGCAGAAATCGGAAAGGGTTCACCTAAGCCCAGATTATAGAACTCATATACATCCGGCATAAATTTATCGAAATTATCCACCTTATTGACAACAAGTACAATAGGCTTCTGACTTCTTCTAAGCATGTCTGCTACTTTGCCGTCTGCATCTACCAGTCCCTGTCTTACGTCTACCAGGAAAATTATAACATCCGCGGCAAGCATGGCCACCTCTGCCTGTTGACGCATACTTTTCAATAGAATATCATCACTTTCAGGTTCAATACCACCTGTGTCTATCATAGTAAAATTATAATCAAGCCAGTTAACATCAGCATATATTCTATCCCTGGTCACTCCGGGGGTATCCTTAACAATAGATATCTTAGAACCTGCCAAGACATTAAACAACGTAGATTTTCCAACATTTGGTCTTCCAACAATTGCAACAACCGGTTTACTCATTTACAAATCTCCCATTCTGATAACAATATATTGAGTTTCGTAATCACCTAGTAACTATATAATAAAGGTGAGGTTTTGTAAAGTTATTTCTCTTTTTAATAAGAAAACTTAAATAAAATTTAAAAAACTTTACACTTTTGCCACTTATGTGCTAACATATCATTAAAATTATATATTTATTCAATTATTTATACTTAATCAATTGCGAAACGCTTATTTACTCCTACTCTTTTGTGCATATTATGCAGTTCCAACACAGACACGTTCTCACTCCGTTGCTCACGTAGCGGTACTAAATTCGTGCTTTGCACTCATTAAGTACCGACGGTCGCAAAGGGTCTGTTTATGGAATCTGTATAATATGCAC
>JAFUGT010000169.1 GCA_017469275.1 Lachnospiraceae bacterium | reverse complement strand
GTAAAGATGTTTTGAAGTGTACGTATTCTATATGCTTCAGGAAGGTATTTGAATATGTATATTATGTAAATTGTATACGCCGTATATCACATTTCATACATAAATACAGCCTGATATTTATTATTATAGTTTTAAATATTATAAGTTTCAGAAGTAAAGCGAGTATGCATGATTTGTACGGTGAATATGTAGACATTGATGAGATAGAAAATGAACTTGGCAACATAGACAATGGTGATGATTCCCCGGTTAAAATTTCCTTTCACGATATATATGATCTGCTATTGTCCGGTAACGTGGAGGAGGCATTGGCAAAATGTTTTGAAAGTATTGGTAATTCCCTGACCATAGAAATGATTCAGAACAGAAATCTGCTTTTGAGATTATTAGTACTCATTATAATAGCAGCAGTTTTTAACAATTATTCATCGGTATTAAAAATAAGTTTTGTGGGTGAACAGGGATTTTTTATAACATATCTGATGGCATGTTCCATACTTCTCAAGTCTTTTTTCTTAATCTATGATATGTCGGAAAGTGCAATCAATTACATAAGTGAAGCGATGGAATGTATGCTTCCGGCATTTACAATGTCACTTGTAATGTGTAGTGGAATTGCCACATCCCAGATGACGAATTCCATATTTTTGTTCCTACTTTCAGTGATGGAAAAAGTGTTGCTATATGGGATACTTCCCATGATAAGAATATATTTTCTTATCATTTTGCTCAATCAGCTTAACGGAAGGGACAGGTTTTCAAAACTAGCGGAGCTTATCAAACAGATAGCGGAATGGATACTTAAGGGGTTCGTAACAGCCGTAATAGGATTAAATGCTGTCAAAAGTATGCTTATTCCTGTGTATGAAAATGCAAGATATAACATGATTCAGAAAGGTATTGCAATGATACCCGGAGGAAGCTCCGTCACTAATCTTTCGGGAATCATGCTAGGCGCCGGAGTGCTCATCAAGAATTGTGTCGGTATAACGGCTGTAATAGTTTTGTTTGTCATAGGGAGTATACCGATGTTGAAACTCTTATATTTTTACATAAGCTATCGACTTGTATTAGCTGCAGCTCAGCCCGTCAGCGACCAGAGAATATTACAGGGAATACAGGGAGCTTGTGATGCCACCTCAGTCCTCATCAAGACTGTCCTTACGGCTCTTAGTCTGTGTGTCTTATCCATAGCGATCATAATTTTGGCTACGAACCGCTATTGAGGCTTTTGAGTGACGCTTGAGACTTATACTTTATGAGGTTTCCTTTTATGTTGTGTTATATGTATGTCAGTAATGATTATTTTTATTTGTCACTCCAATCCGTTCTGTGATTGTAAGGAAGTGCGATATGTTTTCTATGTTCGTCGGGTCGGGTCAAATGCGACCTCCCTGTCGCATTGACCCTTAAAACAACATCCATGTTGTTTTATCCCTCAGATATTCATGCACTTCCTAACAATCAAGACGAACGTCTAAGGTATGTTCCAAATAAAAATAATCATTACAGACATACATTAATTTACAAAATACTGGAAACCAGTCAAGGTTTACATTTATATCTCAAGCTGTCAGTTGAATTATGGAATTATTTATGGCGTATTTTTATTTATGAAAAGACAGCCCGGATTTAAGCGTACGTTCTCAAAAAAGGAGGAAATATGGAGCAGATTCTTTCGTGGGTAAAAAGCGGACTTCTCTTCGGCATCATTTCGTCGATGATATTGCTGCTAAGCCCGAATAAAAGTTACGAAAAACACATGAGTCTTGTGGTGGGACTTCTGTTCATACTGGTTATGCTTCATCCGATAATGACCTTCTTTGGATTAGACGGTCAGACCTACATTTCCTATATTCAGAATTATATAGGTGCCTCTGAAAATGGAGGAGAACTGTCTGATAAAGAGATAGATCTGTATAGGGACACAATTGAGCTGCAGCTGGATAAGGTTTTGGAGCAGGCGGGATATAAGATGAGATATGTAAAACCGGAAGTTGATGAAAAGGGAAATGTGTATAGAATCACGATTTCTTTTGAAGGTGCAGTGGATTCTATAGAAACATTTGAGAATTACATAAAAAATGTTTTTGGAGAAGAGGTGGATATTGTCTATGAATGAGGATAAGGAAAATATTTTTGCTACATTTTTCAAAAAAGGTTCTTTTGACAAAGATAAGAAAGAAAAGATTCTGATAGGTTTTCTGCTTGGGGTTTTCTTTCTTTTGGTAGCGGCTCCGGTTTCGGATTTTACGGGTAAGACAGGGAGTAAGAAGATAAATGATAAGGCCGGCGACAACAGTGAACAGATTGTAATGTCCAAAGCAGACGCAAAAAATATCTCAAATGATGAATATATTTCTTATCTTGAGAATAAGTTAGAACAAATGATTGGAGGAATGGATGGTGCAGGCAGGGTTATGGTGATGATAACCTTAAAGGATGGCGGAGAAAAGATATTAGACAAGAACCGTCCTTATGAGAGTGCCACCGATACCAGTAAGGAGGACGGAAGGGAAGAAGTAAGTGAGAAGATTAAAAGTATGCAAGAAACCGTTTTGGTGGAACAGGATGGAAATACAGGTCCCATTGTTGTTAAGGAAAGTTATCCGGATAGAGAAGGGGTTGTTGTTCTATGTGAAGGAGGAGACAATAAGGAACTGGCATTAAAGATAAAGGAGGCAGTCAGTGCATTATTTTCGTTAGATGCGCATAAGATTGTAACAGGAAAACTTAAGTCTTAAGTTTAAAGAAAATAATAAAAAGGAGTATGTCATGAAAAAAGTATGGAAGAAAAATCAAGTGATAATCACTGCATTGGCTATTATGATCGCAGTGGCAGGTTATCTCAATTTTACGAGTGATAAACAGGTGTTAAATACTTCTGTTGAAAATATGGAGAGTGAGGGCGCAACCGGTAATAGTGATGACGCGACAGTAAGTGCGGCGGTTGAAGACAGTGTTGTTACAGACGATTATGCCGAAGTTACGGTGGATTCCGAAGCTGCCACAGATAATCCTGAAACAGATGTAGTGGATGTGTCAGCAAATACTGATGAAAAGGCAGTTGAAGAAGAAGGAGCAAAAGAGGGTGAAGCGGATGATACGGGAGAGGATGTTGCCTCCGTAAGTCTTGATGAGAACGGAGATCCCATTGATTCGGATACCGTCGGGGAGGCTGTACTTACAAGCGGTACGGTTACACTTTCTCAGGCAAAACTGACAAGAGAACAGACCAGATCGAAGGCAAAGGAAATGCTTCTTGAGATAATCAATAATGAGAGTCTTACAGAGGATGCAAAGAAAGAAGCAGTGGCAAAAATGCTTTCAATGACAGAACGAATGGAAAAGGAAACTGCAGCAGAAAATCAATTGGCGTCTAAAGGCTTTCAGGATGCAGTGGTAAGTATATCCGATGAGAGCGTGGATGTGTCGGTTCCGATGTCGTCTATTACCGATAAACAGCGGACTCAGATAGAGGATGTAGTTACAAGAAAGACCGGATGTGAACTTAATCAGGTGGTAATAACAACGGTGCAGTAACATTTTTGATAAAAGAATAGTAAAAAGATTGCAAAATGTATATGATGTTTGGTATACTATACTACATATGAATAGTGCTAATGTTATTATTTAGCAAAGGAGGAACTATTATGGCAGCGGAAAACGGAAAAAGTGATTACAGTTACAAAGAAGCAGGAGTGCTTGGAGATATTCAGATTGCAGATGATGTTATAGCCATTATTGCGGGATTGGCAGCTACGGAAGTAGAAGGTGTGGCTAAGATGTATGGTAATATTACTAATGAACTTGTTGGTAAACTCGGAATGAAGAATCTTTCTAAAGGTGTCAAAGTACTGGTAACTCCGGAGGATGTCAAAGTTGACCTCTCCTTAGAGCTTAAGTATGGTTACAGCGTGCTTGATGTATCTAAGAAGGTTCAGGAGAAGGTCAAACAGGCACTTGAGACGATGACAGGGCTTAACGTTAAGAGTGTAAGAGTGAGAATTGCCGGTGTTGTTTTCGACAAAGAGGAAAGTAAGGCCAAAGCAAAAGCATAATATGTTATGAATAGATGTTAGGCTGCTTCTTATGGAGCAGCCTTATTATCGTAGTGATGACAAATATCTATATAATTTGGTAAGCAAAAGAGTTATGCCGGAGTTTTAGCTAATGATAATGAGAAAGGAACAGATATGTTAAGAAGTCAGGTTAGGGAAGAAATATTCAAGATATTGTTCAGATATCCCTTTAATAATGCGGAGGATATGGAGGAACAGATTGAATTTTCCATCTCTGAATTAGAGGGGAAAAGTGACAAGAAAATCAATTATATAAGGGACAAGGTAAAGGATATTCTTAATAAATTAGAAGATGTTGACTCAAAGATTTCGGAGTGCTGTGAGGGCTGGAGCATTGACCGTATTGGTAAGGCGGAGATAGCGATCATGCGTATTGCAACCTATGAGATAATGTTTGAAGAGGATATGCCTAGCAGTGTGGCGGTTAACGAGGCGGTGGAGCTTACAAAGATGTATTGCGATGAAGACGCCAAAGGTTTTGTAAATGCTGTCCTTGGTAAAGTGGTAAAGAATGTAGAAGGGTAAGCAATTACCTAATTTACATATATCTTGTAAGGAGAATGCATATGGAGTTTGAACAGGAGTTAAAGAATAAGGTTTCTGAAGCAGAGAGCGTAATAAAAAGTTACATGCCGGATGTAATCGATATGCAGCATACTGTTTTAGAAGCTATGGAATACACGATTTCGGCGGGCGGTAAGAGAATAAGACCGGTGCTTATGAAAGCCTGTTATGATATGCTTGGAGGAAATGACAAACTGATTGAACCATTTATGGCTGCAATCGAGATGATTCACACATATTCGTTAATACACGATGATCTTCCGGCTTTAGATAATGATGATTACAGAAGAGGTAGAAAGACTGCTCATGTAGTGTATGGAGAAGCTATGGCTATACTTGCAGGAGACGGTCTGTTAAATTATGCCTACGAGACAGCTTCTAAAGCATTTCTCATGATAGACGAGGCAGATATCGATGATGTGGCAGGTGTTAAAGAAGAAATTACCAAGCGAAAAAGAGTAGAAAAGGCTATGAGCATACTGGCCAGAAATCCGGGAGTATATGGGATGATAGGCGGTCAGGTAGTGGATGTGGAACTCACAGGACAGACACTAAGCAAAGAACAGTTAGAATATATATACAACAATAAGACAGGGGCTTTGATAGAGGCTGCAATGACAATAGGTGCAGTACTTGCCGGTGCAACGGATGAGCTGGTTGATAAAATCAGCAAAACTGCATATAATATTGGAATGGCTTTTCAGATTCAGGATGATATACTTGATGAGACTGCTACATTTGAAGAACTGGGGAAACCTATCCACAGTGATCAGGACAGCGGAAAGGTGACATATGTTACCATACATGGTATGGATGAGGCTCGCGACAAAGTGAAAAGTCTGTCGGAGTCGGCTATAGATACAATTAATGAATTAAAGGGTGACGGAGAGTTCTTAAAAGAACTTGTGAAATTTCTTATACATAGGAAAAACTGACGGCTCAAGGATAACGGTCGGCAGTTTGTGAGGACATAATTATGGGATTACTTGAGAATATTAAAGCGCCAAATGATATAAAACAATATGATGTAGAGGATTGGCAGCCATTAGCAGAGGAGATAAGACAATTTTTGATAGAACATGTGTCGAAGACAGGAGGTCACCTTGCGTCTAACTTAGGATGTGTGGAACTTACAATGGCACTTCATCTTGTTCTTAATCTGCCGGAGGATAAGATTATATGGGATGTGGGACATCAGAGTTATACACATAAGATTCTTACCGGACGTCAGGCGGGATTTGAGCACTTAAGACAGTATGGTGGAATGAGCGGGTTCCCGAAAAGTATGGAGAGCGAGACGGATGTATTCGATACCGGACACAGTTCTACATCCATATCCGCAGCCATAGGAATGGCTAAGGCTAAAGAGCTTAAGGGAGAAAATGGTGCCATTGTAGCGGTTATCGGTGATGGCTCATTTACGGGTGGACTTACTTATGAAGCTCTCAATAATCTGGGGAGACTTAAGTCAAGCTGTATGATAGTGTTGAATGACAATGACATGTCCATAGATGAGAATGTGGGCGGTATGTCTAATTATCTCAATAAGATTCGTGTGGGACAGGCTTATAATGAAGTGAAATCAGGAGTCGAGAAGGGACTTTTGGGAATACCGGGAATCGGTCTTCCCATTGCAAAATTTGTGAAAAGAGGTAAGGACAGTATCAAGGGATTATTAGTTCCCGGAATGTTCTTTGAGGATCTTGATATAACCTACATCGGACCTATTGACGGACACGATATAGGACAACTGGTGGACACATTTACTTCGGCAATTAAACTTAAGAAGCCGGTGGTCGTACACGTTAAGACAGTTAAAGGAAAGGGCTACAGATACGCTGAGAAATACCCCAAGTATTTCCATGGGGTTAAGCCCTTTGATATAAAGACAGGTAAAGTGTTGGAGAAACAGACAAAGATGACCAATACAGGTGTTTTCGGAAGGAAAATGCTGGCTTTAGGAGAGGAATATAACAACCTTATAGGAATTACTGCGGCTATGGCGTCCGGAACGGGACTTGACAAATTTGCCAATGTATATCCCAAGAGATTTTTCGATGTAGGTATTGCCGAACAGCATGCAGTCACATTTGCAGCGGGACTTGCCAAAGAGGGTATGATACCTGTGGTTGCGGTATATTCTTCATTTTTACAGAGAGCATATGATCAGATTCTTCATGATGTATGTCTCCAGAATCTTCACGTTATTTTTGCCATAGACCGTTCGGGACTTGTAGGGGAAGACGGAGCAACGCATCAGGGTATATTTGATACGGCGTATCTCACCGGAATACCCAATATGACAGTGCTTGCACCAAAGAACCGCTATGAGCTTACCAAGTCTTTGGAATTCGCAGTTAAATACGACGGACCTATCGCTGTAAAATATAGCAGGGGCGATGCTTATTATGGTCTCAAGGAAAAACTTGAAGTCATTGAATATGGAAAGAGTGAGGTACTATTCAAAGGAAAACATATAGCGTTGATAGCCGTAGGCAATCTCGTGGAAGAGGCCTATGAGGTATATGAGACATTAAAGGATGAAGGTACGGAAATCACGCTTGTTAACGCAAGATTTGTGAAGCCTCTAGATGAAGATATGCTTATGGAGCTTGCTATGAATCATGAAGTGGTCATAACGTTAGAGGAGCATGTGTTCTCAGGTGGATACGGACAAGCGGTTTCAGCTTTCTATGTCAATAAGGGTATTTCCCATTTGAGGGTTAAGAATATTGCCATAAATGATATTTTTGTTGAACATGGTTCGATTAATGAACTGAGAAGGATGTTAGGGATTGACAAAGACGGAGTGCTTGAAGTGATAAGAAGAATGATGTAGATATGTGTTAGGAAAGGGATAGCAGTGAAAGAGAGATTAGATGTACTTCTTGTGAATAGAGGTCTGGCACCATCGAGAGAGAAGGCTAAGGCAATTATAATGTCCGGTGTTGTTTTTGTGGATGGGCAGCGGGAGGATAAAGCAGGATCTAATTTTGATGTAAATGTTCCCATAGAGGTAAAGGGTAACACATTGAAATATGTCAGCCGCGGAGGACTCAAACTTGAGAAGGCTATGGACAACTTTGATGTAAGTCTTGATGGCAAGGTATGTATGGATGTGGGTTCTTCCACAGGAGGATTTACAGATTGTATGCTGCAAAATGGTGCCGTTAAGGTGTATGCGGTGGACGTGGGTAACGGACAGCTTCACTGGAAACTCAGACAGGATGAGAGAGTTGTCTGTATGGAAAAGACCAATATCCGATATGTTACCCCTGATCAGATAGCGGATAAGATAGATTTTTCATCAATTGACGTGTCATTTATTTCTCTTACAAAAGTTCTTAAGCCCGTTAAAGATTTACTTACGGACAAAGGTGAAATCGTATGTCTTGTTAAGCCGCAGTTTGAGGCGGGAAGGGAAAAAGTCGGCAAGAAAGGTGTTGTAAGAGACATAAAGGTTCACAAAGAAGTTATTAATATGGTCATAGATTATGCCCGCGAGATAGGATTTACAATATGCAATCTGGATTATTCTCCTATCAAAGGACCGGAGGGTAATATAGAGTATCTGCTTCATTTATCTAAGGATGCAGAGCATGAAACAACAGAGATAGATGTAGATAAGGTAGTGGAGGCTTCACATGATGAGCTTATAAAATGACAAGGGATCATTGCCGGTAATAAATGCAATTATTACCTTGTGGTTAAAGAAGTTTGGTGATTGTTCGAGGTATATGATGAAAGATTTTTTGATTGCCACAAATTTCATAAAGGACAATGATCTATTACTTACTTCGCAAATTGAGGAATATCTCAAAGCGAAAAACTGTACCTGCAAAAAAATTGTGGGAAACAGAGAAGGCGCTTGTGATGAAGGAGAGGTATCATTTACTATATCAGAAGATGATTCCTTTGATTGCGCCATAGCACTAGGCGGAGACGGTACCATACTTCAGGTAAGTCGCGATCTGCGTAATACCGATATTCCCATTGTCGGCGTGAATCTGGGAACAATGGGTTTTCTTACCGAGGTGGAGCCATATCAGATAGAGAATGTTCTTGACAGACTGATAAATGACGACTATAAAGTTGAAGACCGCATGAATATAGAGGGCAGCATAATCAGAAATGAGAGTTACGAAACTGATAATAATACCTGTTCCGATATAGCTCTTAATGATATTGTAGTTTCAAGAGCAGGCTTTTCCCGCGTAATCGGGCTTAAAGTCTATGTTAATGGCAAAGTCATGGAAATATATGAGGCGGATGGTGTTATCGTCAGCACCCCCACCGGTTCTACGGGATATAATCTTTCTGCGGGAGGTCCTATCGTGTCTCCTAAGACGGATATAATCATATTGACTCCGATATCGCCCCATTCACTTACTTCAAAGAGTATAGTCCTTTCAAGTGAAGATGAGATAGAGATAGAGATACTGAAAATGAGAAAGGCTCAGAAGGAGGAGGCGATAATCAGTTTTGACGGGCAGCCCGGAGTGGAACTGTCACCGGGGGATAGAATTAAAGTGATTCGTTCAGAGAAGACAACTAAGATGATAAAACTATTTGATGTCAGTTTCTATAAGGTGTTGAGAGAAAAGATACGATAGATGGAAAACAAATTAAAGCATTAGCAAAGGTCTATAATTTGTTGTCGGATAGATAGAAGAAGGAACAATTAGACAAAATGACATAATATTATACTAGCAGGTGAAGAATGAAAGAAAAGAGACAGAACAGGATAAGAGAAATAATTGAAAGTAAAGATATTGAGACTCAGGATGAACTATTGGAGGAGTTGAAAAAAGAGGGATTTAAGATTACCCAGGCAACCATATCAAGAGATATGAGAGAGATGAAACTTACCAAAGTACTTGGGGATTCAGGTAAACAGAAATATGCAATGCTTAGAAATTTTGATACCGATGTTGAACAGAAATACAAGAAGGTATTAAGTGCAGGAATTATAAGCATTGACCATTCAGATAATCTTATTGTTATCCGAACGGTTTCGGGTATGGCCATGGCGGTAGCAGCAGCTCTTGACAATATGGATATACCGGGACTTATGGGTTGTATTGCCGGAGATGATACTATATTTGCGGCAGTCAGAAATAAAGATTTTTGTAAACAGATAATCGATGGGATCGGAAAGCTTGCGCAGGATGAGTAAGCCGGAGGAAAAGAATGTTATTAAATATACATATTAAAAATATGGCTCTTATTGATGAGATAGATATTAATTTTTCTGATAATCTTAATATACTGACAGGTGAGACGGGAGCCGGAAAATCAATACTTATCGATTCTGTGATGTTAGCTCTTGGAGGCAAGACACCAAAAGACTTTGTTAGAAAAGATGCGGAGTATGGTCTGGTGGAACTTTTGTTTTTGGTGGAACAGGAGGAGATAAAGGAGCAGCTTGCTCTTATGGATATTCCTGATCTTGATGATGGGCAGTTGATATTATCAAGAAAAATAATAGGTAACAGAAGTGTCAGTAAAGTCAACGCTGAGAATGTCACCTTATCAAGACTTAGAGATATTGCGTGTATTATGTTAGATCTGCATGCACAGCATGAGAACCAGTCGCTTCTTGTTGAAAATAATCATTTAAAACTATTGGATAGATATGGTCACGAAGAAATATCGCCGATAAAAGAACAGATAAAAGTAATTTATAATGATTATTCTTTAATAAAAAAAGAACTTTTGGAACAAACTATGAATGAAGAAGAGAAGAAAAGAAAATTAGATCTTCTTACATTTGAAAAAAATGAGATAGAAAATGCAAGACTTAAAGCCGGAGAAGATGAGGAGATTGAAGTCCTGTATGATAAAGTTCTTAACGGAAAGAATATTGCGGAAAGTCTTAATAATGTAACCTGTCTTTTAGACGGTGAGGTAAGTGCCTCGGTTGACCGGGCAATAAGAGAACTTACTGCAGTATCCGTATATGATGTAGAACTCTCCTCGATGTGTGATACATTATCCACTGTATCGGATCTCATCTCAGATACCTGCAGGAATGCCAGAGATTATCTGGATGGTAATACATTTTCAGAAGAGGAATTTCATACATTAGAGGATAGGCTTAATCTTATAAATCATTTAAAGGCTAAGTATGGAAAAACCATAGATGAGATACTTAGATATGGAGAAAAACTGGAAGCAGAATACGATAAACTGGTCAATCAGGAACAATATATTGATGAGTTAAAGTCAAAACTTGCTAAATCAGAGGAAAAACTTAAAAAACTATGTGATAAGTTGACCGGAATCAGGAAAGATAAGGCGGAGCTTTTATCAAAAAGTATAATCAAAGCACTTAATGATCTTAATTTCTTAGATGTAAGATTTGATATGATTTTTGAAGCACTTGATGATTATACAGCCGATGGGAAAGACAGAGCATATTTCATAATATCAACTAATGTGGGAGAGGAAATGAAGCCTCTTAGCAGCGTTGCATCCGGTGGCGAACTTTCCAGAATAATGCTGGCGATAAAATCATGTCTGGCGGATGTAGACAGGATTCCGACTCTTGTGTTTGATGAGATTGATGTAGGCATAAGCGGCCGGACTGCTCAGATGGTTGCAGAAAAAATATGTACCATAAGCAGAAAACATCAGGTTATATGCATAACTCATCTGCCACAGATAGCCGCAATGGCGGATCATCATTACCTTATTGAAAAACATGTTGTCGATGGAAAAACTGTAACCGATATAGAAAAACTTGATAATGATCGTGAAATAGGCGAGCTTGCAAGATTGATAGGTGGTGCCGAGATTACGGAAACGGTTTTGCTAAGTGCAAAAGAAATGAAAGAATTGGCAGGTAAGGCAAAGGTTTCATGATTAGATATGTGGGTTAGAGACTCATACTAAAAATAGATTTTAGTGTGAGTCTTTTTTTATTTTATTAATGAGGTGAATAACATGAGAAAATATAGGCAGTTTTTAAGAATATTACTTGCGTTTAACATAGCATTTATCATTGTAATTGCAGGGCTTGGTTTCAAGCAGGAGCAAGATGATAAAAAGGTGGCATCGGTGTCTGCCGATGTGGATAAAAAGGCAGTTCCCCTTGGAAAGACTGTAGGAATATATGTCAACACCAAGGGTATATTGGTAATCGATACCGGAGAAGTGACAGATTTATATGGTAACACAACAGCACCGGCTAAAAACAAATTGATAAAAGGTGATTATATCCTAGAGTTAAATGATGTTAAAATTAAGACCAAAAAGCAGCTTATAGAAGCTATAACCGATTGTGGCGGAGAAACGCTTGATTTTGTTGTCAAAAGAAATTCAGATAAGGTGGAAGTTAAGGTTGAGCCTGTGGAAACGGGAGTGGATACTTACAAAATAGGTATCTGGGTCAGGGATGATCTTCAGGGACTGGGAACCATAACTTATGTTAGGGGAGACGAGTTTGGCGCTTTAGGTCATAGTATTACCGATACTGATACAGGTGAACTTATGGAAGTATCTGGAGGAAAACTGTATCTTGCGGATATATATGGAGTTGAAAAAGGTGTTTCGGGTACTCCGGGTGAGATCGAAGGCATGATAACTTATGACACTGAAAATGTGGTGGGAGAGATTACCGGTAATAAAACTTATGGAATATTTGGAAATATTACAGAAGAATTTGGAAATGATATTTTGGAAGAAGCAGCTCTCCCACTTGGCATGGAGAAGGATGTCGAAACAGGAAGAGCACAGATACAGACCTATGTAAGTGGTGAAAAGAAATTGTATAATATTGAAATCGAGGGAATACACAAAAATCAAAATGGCGATAAAGAGATGGAAATCAAAGTGACGGATGATGAACTGCTTAATCTTACCGGTGGTATCGTTCAGGGAATGAGCGGCTCACCCATAATACAAAACGGGAAATTAATAGGTGCTGTTACACATGTTTTTGTTAATGATCCGACAAGAGGTTACGGGATTTTTATTGATAAGATGGTCGGTTGATCATCGTATAAAGTCGAAGGTGAAAATTAATTGTCATAATCAATAAAGAGACAAAGAAAATATAGGTCGAATTTTGAAAAAAGTAAGTTAAAACTGCGCAGAAGGGTTATAAAAATATAGAAAAATCAAAAGGTTTAGCTTATTACTCTGTTTTTGTATTGTGATGCATCACAAAAAAGTTTATTAAAAATAGTTATCTTATTGTTATACGACAACTTTCATGACAAAATCCTGTTTGTTATAGTCTCATATGGTCGATAGGTCAGTGATTAAGTCAGATTTATATATGACTTGTGACGAAAAATAAAGAATGCAGGAGGGAGCAAATTGGTTCGCGTTATGATTGGTAACCATGATGGATTGATGCGAAAGAAGATGGCAGAGATTGTTAGAAAACAATCCGGCTGCCGATTGATAGGTACATATGAAAATGGTGAAGTCCTTTTATCTAATATTAAGGAGCAGGTTCCGGATATTGTTTTGTTATATCCGGTTCTTCCTGTTATGGATGGAATAGAGGTGATCGAACGCGTTCTCACAGATACGAATCTTCAATCGATTCGTTTTATACTGGTAGGAACAGAAAATCTGACAAAATCTTTGGAAATTCTTCAATTAAAGAAAAATGTTCGTTATTTACCGTGGGATAATGATGAGGAAACTTTGGGACGGTACATAACGGAATTATTGTCTAAAAATCCGGTGTCTAAGGATAATTCACACTCAGAGGATATTGTTGTTAAACAGGGAACCTATGAGAAGGACCTTAATCTTTTGGTAACTTCCATGATACATGAAATAGGTGTTCCTGCGCATATTAAAGGATATCTCTATCTTAGAACTGCAATATTAATGGCAGTAGATAATATGGATGTATTAAATGCAGTTACAAAGCAGTTATATCCTGATATTGCAAAGAAACACGGTACTACGGATACGAGAGTCGAGAGAGCAATACGTCATGCGATTGAGGTTGCATGGGAAAGAGGAAATATAGATATGATTCATGATCTGTTTGGATATACGATTCAGGCAAATAAAGGTAAACCGACAAACTCGGAATTTATAGCCTTAATGGCTGACAGGATAAGATTGGATAAAATGAAAAATGCTAGTTAAAAGGAGCCTTATAAATGCATGACAGTATGAAGATTTTGATAGTATCACCAAAGCAAAGACCGATTTATAAAGAAATCATTTCGTATATGAAACAATTTGATTATATAGTTAAGGAGAACTATGGTACATATAGTGAAATAATATATATGGCGAGGCAAATGCAGCCGGATATGATAATTACAGATGTTTGCATAGAAGGAGGAGATGGACTGACATTGCTCTCAGAATGTAAGACATATGAAGAATTAAAGGGAACAAAGTACATATTTCTTACGAGTGCGTTATCTCCGGCGATAATCAATCTTGCCTATGAATACGGAGCGGATTATTATTTTCTCTTGAGTCAAAATCCAAGATTTATAGCGAGAATATTAGAGAGAATATTGGATGCTCATGAAAAGATGAAAATGAAACTTAAGCAATTAGAAGGGATGACTACAGAGCAGAAGAAATTCATATTTGATTCTACAATAGAAAATGATGTCACAAATATGATGCGTGGAATAGGAATACCTGCTCATATCAAAGGCTATCAGTATATAAGGGAAGGGATAATAATGGCGATTAAAGATCCGGATATCCTTAATTATATTACGAAATTTTTATATCCGGCAATTGCCAAGAAATATAAGACTACGACAAGCAGTGTCGAACGTGCAATACGTCACGCTATCGAAGTCGCATGGAACAGGGGAAAGTTAGATGCCATGGAGGCACTTTTTGGATATAGTGTTAATTCGGGAAAAGGTAAACCTACTAATTCAGAATTTATAGCTTTGATTGCCGATAAATTTAGACTGGAATATAGAATGAAAGGCTATACCGAAGAAGGTTACAGTGCATAAAATAATTCTTTCTTTGTATGTTTAATTATGTTATAATACCAATTAAAATATTATTACTTAACTGACGTAATGATATTACTTATATTTTATAATATAGGCATTTCGCAATTACCTAATATTTAATTACAACATACAAGGAGAGGTATTTACATGAAGAAAGTTGCATACATCGCTTCCGAGTGCGTACCATTTATTAAAACGGGTGGATTGGCAGATGTTGTGGGGACATTGCCAAAGATATTTGATAAAAAGAAATTTGATGTTAGAATAATAATTCCTAACTATATGTGTATTCCTAACAGATTCAAACAGAATATGAAATACATCACAAACTTTCAGATGGATATAGGTGATCACTATCAGTATGTGGGGATTTTCTATATGGAGTATGAAGGCGTTCCGGTATATTTCATTGATAATGAATATTATTTCAGTGGACAGACGCCTTATGGAGATACCAAGTGGGATATTGAGAAGTTTTGCTATTTCTCTAAGGCGGCGCTTTCCATTTTGCCGGTGGTGGGTTTCAGACCTGATATTGTACATTGTCATGACTGGCAGGCGGGTATGGTTCCGGTATATCTCAAAACTCTATTTGCAGGTAATCCGTTCTTCTCGGGTATGAAGTCTATTATGACCATACATAATCTGCAATTCCAGGGGAAATGGGATATAGAGCATGTAAGATATCATTCCGGATTGCCGGATTATCTCTTTACAGCGGACAAACTCGAAATCAATAAGGATGCGTCCATGTTAAAGGGTGGACTTGTGTATGCAGATCTTATTACTACGGTAAGTAATACTTATGCCTATGAGATACAGACACCGTATTATGGCGAGGGCTTAGATGGTCTTTTGCAGGCGAGAAACCAGTCACTTATCGGTATTGTTAATGGTATTGATTACGATATTTATAATCCTGATAAAGACAAGAAACTTTACAAGACTTATAATACTAAGAATTTCAAGAAGAATAAGGTCGCTAACAAGCTGGGATTACAGAAGCAGTTGGGACTTCCTGTAGATAAGAATCAGTTTGTGCTTGGTATTATATCAAGACTTACAGACCAGAAGGGACTTGACCTTGTGGATGCTGTGATGAATGAGATATGTCAGGATGGTGTACAGTTCATAGTGCTTGGTACAGGAGATCCTCACTATGAAGAGATGTTTAAGTACTATCAGGGCTTCCATCCTGCCAAAGTATCTGCTAACATTTACTTCTCGGATGAATTGTCACATAAGATGTATGGCGGCTGTGATGCGATACTTGTACCTTCAAGATTTGAACCTTGCGGACTGACTCAGTTGATGGCTTTAAGATACGGTTCGCTGCCAATCGTAAGAGAGACGGGTGGTCTTAATGATACCGTTATACCATATAATGAGTTTGAGCAGACAGGAACCGGCTTCTCATTCGCAAACTATGATCCGCAGGAGCTTCTCAAAACGATTAATTATGCCAAGGAAGTATTTTATAATCAGAAAAAGAGTTGGGAGCAAATGCAGGTTCGTGCCATGAATGAGGATTATTCATGGAAGAGTTCGGCTAAGAGATATGAGGAGATTTATCAGTAGAAAGCAGAATACAATTAATTATAAAGGATGCCGCGAGCTGTTGTTCGCGGCTGTTCCTACGTTAAAGAAGAGATTAGATAGGTAATTGCAAAACACCAATTTATGTTTTCACTTTTGTGCATATTATGCAGTTCCAACACAGACACGTTCTCACTCCGTTGCACGCACAGCGGTACTAAGTTCACACTATGTGTTCACTAAGTACCGGCGGGTGCAAAGGGTCTGTTTATGGAATCTGTATAATATGCACAACAGGATATACATTATTTGAATGTTTTGCAATTACCTAAGAAGAGATTAGATAATAAAAGGAGGAAGTTAAGATGGCGTTTGACGGCGTTGTAATATCGAATATAGTAAGAGATATGAGAGAGCGCCTTCTCGGTGGAAGAATATACAAGATATATCAGCCGGAGGCAGATGAGATCAATATGGTAGTCAAGAATCTGGGAACCACATTTCGGGTGATGCTTAATGCAAGTGCCACACTTCCGCTTGTGTATTTTCTTGACGGTAATAAATCAAATCCCATGACCGCCCCTAATTTCTGCATGTTGCTTAGAAAGCATGTAGGTAATGGAAGAATAACAGGAGTTTTTCAACCCGGATTTGAAAGAATAATCGAGATAAGCATTGAACATTTAGATGAATTGGGAGATGTGTGTAGAAAGAAACTGATAATTGAATTGATGGGAAAATACAGCAATATTATATTTACTGATGATGAGGGAAAGATAATAGATTCCATCAAAAGAATCGGCAGTAATATAAGTTCTGTGAGAGAGGTTTTACCGGGGCGAGATTATCAATTACCACCTAATGACAAATATGATCCTATGACATTGTCGAAAGAGGTGTTTGTAACTGAGATACTTGAGAAACCACTTCCTATTGTCAAAGCGTTATATTCATCAATCACGGGTATTTCTAAGGAGATGGCGGAGGAGATATGTTATGAAGCTGCAATTGATGGGAATTTCAGTACAGACAGTCTGGCAGATAATAATAAGGAAGAGTTATGGAATGTCTTTTCAAAGCTTGTCGCCTGGATTGTCAGCGGAGAGTATGAGCCGTGTATAGTGTACAATAAGGAGGTTCCCATAGCCTTCTCAGCGTTTTATCTTCACATGTATGAAGATTTAACTGTGGTTAAATTTGATGATATTTCAGAGGTTTTGTCCTCGTTCTATGCAGAGAAAGATACATATAGCAGAATGCACCAGAAGTCGACAGATCTGCGTAAAGTGTTATCTTCATTGGTGGAAAGAACTTCCAAGAAATACGATATTCAGAGAAAACAGTTACAGGATGTGGAGAAGAGGGAAAAATACAGAATCTACGGGGAACTTCTTCAGGCTTACGGACATGAGGTAAAACAGGGAGATAAAAGTATTACGGTAGTCAATTATTATGACAATAACGAGATTACAATCCCTTTGGATGAAATGTTAACTGCAGTTGAAAATGCTAACAGATATTTCAACAAGTATAATAAGATGAAGAGAACTTATGAGGCTTCTCTTAAGCTGGTGGAAGAAAGTAAGAACACCTTAGACCATCTGCTTCTTTTGCAAAACAGCGTGGAGATAGCTACTTCAGAAGCTGATATCGCTGAGATAAGGGAAGAGATGGTGTTATCCGGATTTCTTAAGGATAAAAAGTGGAAGAAAGAAAGCGGTAAGCAGGAGAAGAGCAAACCACTGCATTATATATCTTCTGACGGTTTTCATATGTATGTGGGTAAGAATAATCTGCAAAATGAGCGTCTCACCTTTAAGACGGCAGGACCTAAAGATATGTGGTTTCACGCAAAGGAGATGCCGGGCTCACATGTTATCGTAAAATTAGAAGGGGCAGAAGATATCCCCGATAACACATATGAGGAAGCGGCAAAACTGGCAGCATATTATTCCACAGGTAAGGCAAGTCCAAAGGTTGAGATAGATTACACCAGAAGAGGAAATCTCAAAAAACCTCCTGAATCCAATCCCGGATATGTTATTTATCACACCAATTATTCCATGGTGGCGATTCCTGATATATCGGGTATTCGTGAGGCGGAGGATTGAAGAAATTAGACCTACCTTTTTATGCTCCTGATGATATATTAACAAATCTGTAATATAGCCGAGAGAACTCTTGCATTTACAGTGTATTTTTGATACAATAACCAATAATGCTCATTTACAGCATTACATATTAATTATATAGAAGCGGGTGAAGTGTTGATCAAGAGTATGACAGGCTTTGGTCGTGCCGAGAGCATTACCAAAGAGCGTAAGATAGTAATCGAGATGAAGTCGGTTAATCACAGATATTGTGATCTTAATATTAAGATGCCTAAGAAATTCAATGCATTTGAAGCTGATATGAGAAACCATCTCAAACAGTATATAGGCAGAGGTAAAGTTGATATTTTTGTAACTTATGAGGATTATACAAAGAACAATGTCTATGTTAAGTATAATGCAGAGATTGCAGAAGAGTATGTTAATCATTTAAAAAAGATGGGTGAAGATTTTTCCATTTCTTCAGACATTAATGCAGCGCTGCTTTCCAGATATCCGGAGGTATTCACATTAGAGGAGAAATCTGAGGTTGATGAAAAACTGTGGACTGAGTTTGTTGGAGTACTTGATGAGGCGGCTAAGCAATTTGTGGATGCCAGAATCAGAGAAGGTGAAGCGTTAAAGAAAGATCTTGAAGCCAAACTTAAAGGTATGATCTTGATGGTGGACTATATCGAGAATACTTCTCCTTCGCTTATTGACAGTTACAGAGCGAGATTAGAGGCTAAGGTCAAAGAACTTTTAGAGGGCAATGGGATAGATGAGAGCCGTATTGCCGCCGAAGTAGTAATATATGCTGATAAGATATGCGTGGATGAGGAGACGGTGAGACTGAGAAGTCATATAGAGAACACCCTCTCTATTCTTGAACAGGGGGACAATGTGGGACGTAAGCTGGATTTCATAGCTCAGGAGATGAACAGGGAAGCGAACACCATATTATCTAAGGCGGACAGTCTTGATATCTCCAATAAGGCGATAGATCTTAAGACAGAGATTGAGAAGGTTCGCGAACAGATACAGAATATAGA
This sequence comes from Lachnospiraceae bacterium, assembly GCA_017469275.1. Taxonomy (GTDB): domain Bacteria; phylum Bacillota; class Clostridia; order Lachnospirales; family Lachnospiraceae; genus CAG-590. The sequence continues at coordinate 7,109 of JAFUGT010000169.1, read as the reverse complement.
ATAATTTCCGGAAGGTGAACATATGAATAAGAATGGTATGTTAATAGTTATCTCGGGTTTTTCCGGTGTCGGTAAGGGCACAGCAGTGAAGAAACTTGTTGAGAAATACGGATACAGTCTTTCGGTGTCTGCGACCACAAGAGCTCCGAGAGTAGGAGAAGTTGATGGTGTCGATTATCACTTTAAGACGGTAGAAGAGTTCCAGAATCTTATAGATTATAACGGATTTATTGAGTGGGCACAGTATGTTGAAAATTACTACGGCACACCTAAGAAATTTGTTGAAGATGAACTGGCAAAAGGTAATAATGTAATATTAGAGATTGAGGTTCAGGGTGCTATGCATATTAAGGAGCAATATCCGGATGCAGTACTAATCTTTATAACAGCTCCCGATGCCGATACATTAAAAGAACGACTTGAAGGCAGAGGTACAGAGGATGCCAAGGTCATAGCAAAGAGACTCAAACGTGCTTACGAGGAGATAGACGACATGGTACAATATGATTACCTTGTGGTCAATGATGACCTTGATGTCTGTGTGGATGACATCCATTCCGTAATATGTGCCGAAAGTTTCCGTTCCACCCGCAATAATGATTATATGCGGAATATGAAAACGGAACTCGAAACCATTCGTAAGGATTATTGATTATATAATAGAATTAAGAGGTGATTGCGAAACGCATTGATACACTTGATTGCCTTGTGGGTATTGTACAGATTCCATAAGCAGGTGCTTTGGAGCCGCCGGTACTTAATGAGCATTTAATGCGAATTTAGTACCGCTGCGTGCGACGAGCAGCGAGATCCCCTCTCTCTTAGCGAATGCGAAGCATGAGGTTAGAGACAGGGCATGCCTTGTGCTGCGTGCCTGCGATGGAACTGTATAATATCCACTTAGGCAGAATAAGGAAACAGCGTTTCGCAGACACTCATAATAGAATTAAGTTTGAAAGGAGCATTAATCATGATTCATCCGTCTTATACAGATTTGATGGCAGTAGTTAACAGTGAGGTAGAGCCGGGAGAACAGCCGGTAGTTCAAAGCAGATATTCAATTGTGCTTGCAACAGCAAAGCGCGCAAGACAGATTATCGCCGGAGAACAGCCACATGTTCCCGCAACAGGAAAGAAGCCTTTATCTGTTGCTGTTGATGAACTTTATCAGGGTAAAGTCAAGATTGTCGGAGATGACGAAGAGGAATAATTAGAACAGGGCTGTCGTTGTGACAGCTCTTTTCATATATCTAATCAGATAGTATTTGTGCTGTTATATATACAGCGGAACGGAGATTATTATGAGACTTGAAGCTTTATTAAGTAATATTGATTACACACTTGTGGGAGGAAGTATTGACAAGGAAGTAACTTCAGTAGAAAATGATTCAAGAAAGATTACAGAAGGTACTCTTTTTTTCTGTATTAAGGGTGCCAATTTTGATGGCCATAAATTCGCCGCACAGGCTGTCCTTAATGGAGCATGCGCGTTGATAGTTGAAGATGATGTGGACATAAATGATGATATAAGCGAACCTGCCGGTGATGATACCAAAGTATCATCTTTAAAAAACGCTGCTGTTATCAAAGTTGCCAGTACCAGATATGCTATGGGTGTGATAAGCGCTGCATTTTACGGTAATCCGGCAGACAAATTAACTGTGGTTGGAATTACGGGGACAAAGGGAAAGACAACTACCACATATATGATCAAATCCATGCTTGAAAAAGCGGGACATAAGACCGGACTTATCGGAACAATAGAAGTTATAAACGGTGAGAATGTTACACCTGCCAAGAACACAACGCCCGAATCAATTGTTATACAGAGGTATCTTAAGGAAATGGTTGATAATGGCTTAGACAGTGTTGTTATGGAAGTATCCTCTCAAGGTTTGATGTTAGACAGAGTGGCTGGTATATCTTTTGACTATGGAATATTCACAAATCTTTCTGAGGATCATATCGGACCGAACGAGCATAAGAGTTTTGAAGAATATCTTTCCTGGAAAGCCAAACTCTTTACTTTATGCAAGACTGGAATATTCAATATAGATGATGATTATGTAGAAGATATTATGAAAAATCACACCTGTGATGTGGTGACATTTGGTATGAAAGACGGGGCGGATTATCAGGCGAAAAATCTTGAACTCTACGAGAAGGATGGAGAACTGGGAATTAAGTATGATCTTGATGGAAAGTATCAGGAAAAAGTAATAGTAAGTCTGCCCGGAGAATTCTCCGTACATAATTCCCTTTCCGCAATTGCCGTAGCAAAGGAAATGGGTGTGCCGATGGAGAATATTTTAGAGATACTTACGGACATACACGTAAAAGGGCGTGTGGAAATGATACCGATATCGGATTCATTTACACTCATGATTGATTATGCTCACAATGCTATGAGCCTTAATAGTATTTTAACAACAATAAAAGCCTATAATCCCAAACGTCTTGTAAGTCTTTTTGGATGCGGAGGTAACAGATCGAAGACACGTCGTTTCGAGATGGGTGAGGTTTCGGGAAATATGGCTGATCTCACAATAATTACATCTGATAATCCAAGGGATGAAGAGCCACAGGCGATCATTGATGATATTAAGACCGGTATAGATAAAACTACAGGTGATTATGTGGAGATAATTGACAGAAAAGAAGCTATCAGATATGCAATTATGAATGCAAGAGAGGGAGATGTTATAATCCTTGCGGGAAAAGGACATGAAGATTATCAGGAAATCAAAGGGAAAAAGTACCATATGGATGAGCGGGAGCTCATTAAAGAGGTGTTAGAGGAAGAGGATGTCAGTAAGATATGCGGATATAATAATAGATATTTCACACGAGGCAATTGACAGAACATTTCAGTATAGAATACCGGAGGAATTAGAGGGACAGATACGCATGGGGATGTGCGTTTCTATCCCTTTTGGTCGTGGTAACAGTGTGAGAAAAGGATATATCATAGGTTTTTCCGACAAGCCGGAAATTGATGAGAGCAAAATAAAGAGTATCATATCAATAAATGATAACGAGATTACCACCTCGAAAACGCTAATAGAACTGGCAGCATTTATTCGCAAGACTTACGGTTCTACCATGATAAATGCATTGAAAACGGTAATGCCTGTCAAGCAAAGGGTAAAAGGGCTTGTAAAGAGGGAAGTCAGACTGTTATTGGAGCCGGAGAGTGTTTCCCGATATATTGAGAGGTATGAGAAGAAAAGAGCAGTGGCAAAGTTGAGACTTCTAAGGGAACTGTCTGAGGATATAGTGATTCCGTATCAATTGGTTACCGGAAAACTTAATATCTCAACTGCTACGCTTAATGCGATGGAAAAAGAAGGAGTAATCGCTATTGAAGAGGAGGGATATTACAGGAACATTTTTAAAGGCAGTGTTGATAATGAAGGCAGCAGATATATAAAAGAAATACCCAATATGGAGCAGCAAAATGCCATTGACAAAGTCATGGATGATTATAAGGCAGGAGTGAAAGGAACATATCTGATAAAAGGGATTACGGGAAGTGGCAAAACCCTTGTGTATATTGAGATTATTGAGCATATACTTGAGATGGGAAAGCAGGCTATTGTACTCATTCCTGAGATTGCACTCACTTATCAGACAGTGAAAAGATTCAGAAGAAGATTTGGCGATAAGGTCACTATAATGAATTCAAAGATGTCTAAAGGTGAAAGATATGAGCAGTTCGAAAAAGCCAAAAATGGAGAAGTATCGATAATGATAGGTCCCAGATCGGCATTATTTGCGCCCTTTCAAAACCTTGGTATTATAGTTATTGATGAGGAACACGAGACTACCTATAAGAGTGATCAGCCGCCCAAATATCATGCGAGGGAAGTGGCAATATATAGAGCCTTAATGTGTGGTGCTTCAGTGATTCTGGGGTCGGCCACGCCATCTGTCGAATCATATAATAAGGCGATATCGGGTGAATATACTTTACTTAATCTCACGAAAAGAGCAAATGAAAGTGCCGAACTTGCCGATGTGACAGTGGTCGATATGAGAAAGGAACTTGAACAGGGCAATAAGAGTATGTTCAGCAATCATTTGAAAACTCAGATGATGGATAGATTGAGGAAAAAAGAACAGATAATGTTGTTTATCAATCGAAGAGGATACGCCGGTTTTGTATCCTGCAGGAGCTGTGGACATGTATTTTTTTGTCCTCACTGTGATGTGTCCCTTACAGTACACGACAGTGGAACAACTAAGGAACGTCTGGTATGTCATTATTGCGGATATGAACAGAAAAAACCGGGTAAATGTACTGAGTGCGGGTCGCCGTTTATTGCGGGCTTTGGTGTGGGTACACAGAAAGTAGAAGAACAAGTGAAAAAATTATATCCCGATGCAAAAGTACTTAGGATGGATATGGATACCACAAGAAAAAAAGGTGATCATGAAAAGATATTATCAGCCTTTGAGGGTGGTGAAGCAGATATACTTGTGGGTACGCAGATGATTGTTAAGGGACATGACTTTCCCGGAGTGACATTGGTAGGAGTTGTTGCAGCAGATACCACACTTTTTGAAAGTGATTACAGAGCTTCAGAAAAGACTTTTGATCTGTTGACACAGGTTGCAGGAAGAGCCGGGAGGGGTGAAAAACACGGTGAAGTGGTTGTTCAGACCTACAAACCTGATCACTACGCCATAAGTACTGCATCTGAGCAGAGTTATGAGATGTTCTATGAAGAGGAGAGCGCCTACAGAAAGATGCTCTCATACCCTCCATTTTCTCATATGCTGGCGGTGTTTATGGAATGTCCTGATGATAAAATATCTAATGAATTGGCAGATAAAATTGCAAGTGAGATTAAATCTAATTTCAAAACTCATATGATCGGTCCCTGTGAGGCGGGAATTTACAAATTAGGAGACAGGTATCGAAGAGTGATATATGTTAAGGATAAAGAAGAAACAAAATTAACTATGGTTAAAGATTATCTGGAAGACTATCTGGATAATACGTATAAATATAAAGAGTGTTATGTGAGCTTTGACCTTGACCCGATGAAGTCCTACTGAATAATAGGGATGGCACAATTATGAAGTTCGTGATATATTATACACGGAAGTATATATAGCACGAACGAGTGCTTTTTTGTGCCAAGGATGGCACAATTATGAAGTTCGTGATATAATAGCGAAGATTATAGATTTGAATATACAAGGAGAGAAGTATAATGGCGTTAAGACAAATCAGATTAGATGGTGACGATATTCTTAGAAAAAAGTGCAAAGAAGTTAAAGAGATGAATGAGAGAACAAAGACTCTTATAGCAGACATGTTAGATACAATGTATGATGCAGGTGGTGTGGGATTGGCAGCGCCACAGGTAGGTGTACTTAAGAGAATTGTGGTTATTGATATAGATTATGAGAATCCCTATGATAACCCTTATGTACTGATCAATCCCGTCATTATTGAGAAAGAAGGAGAACAGTGTGGGGATGAAGGATGCCTTAGTATTCCAGGTAAGGTTGCTGAAGTGACAAGACCGGAGAGAGTTGTTGTCAAATTTCTTAACGGAGATATGGAAGAGGTGACTTTAGAAGCAACTGATCTATTTGCCAGAGCAATATGTCATGAGTTAGATCATTTAGATGGAGTATTATACAAGGATATAGCTGAAGGACCGTTACGAGACGCCGAAGCGCCGGAAGAAGAGGAAGAATAATAGGATATTATAAATTAAAAAAAGAAGGATATAGAGTTTATGAAAATAGTTTTTATGGGAACCCCTGATTTTGCTGTTAATACCTTAGAGGCATTGATAGAGGCGGGACATGAGATAGCACTTGTTGTTACACAACCGGATAAGGCGAAAGGTCGTGGTAAGAAAATGCTCTTTTCTCCGGTTAAGGAGGCAGCAATTGCTCACGATTTAAAGGTGGCACAGCCTGAGAAGGTAAAGGCTCCTGAATTTGTCAAGGTATTATCTGATATAGCGCCTGATGTGATCGTGGTTGTAGCTTTCGGGCAGATACTTCCGGAGAGTATTCTTAATCTTCCAAGGTTAGGCTGTATTAATGTTCATGCTTCATTATTACCGGAATATAGAGGGGCAGCACCTATACAGTGGGCAGTCATAGATGGTCTTAGGGAGACAGGAGTTACCACCATGTATATGGATAAGGGCCTTGATACAGGTGATATTATTGAACAGAGAAAAATAGAGATAGCTCCCGATGAGACAGGTGGTTCATTATTTGATAAACTGGCTTTGTTAGGTGGAGAGATAATCATCAGTACTCTCGATGATCTTGATAGTGGTAAAGCGTCTAGAATTAAACAGGATAATGAAAGCTCAAGTTATGCCAAGATGTTAAGCAAAGAGATGGGTAATCTGGATTTTAACAAGAGTGCAGTGGAATTAGAAAGGCTTATAAGAGGACTCAATCCATGGCCTTCTGAATATACAAGATTAGAGGGTAAATTATTAAAGATATTTGAGGCCGAGGTTATAGATGACGATATGTCGGATGGGGATACACCGGGAAAAATTATTGCCATAGATAAAAAAAGTTTTACCATCAAATGTGGTAAGGGTGCCTTAAGAATAATGAATTTGCAGTTAGAAGGTAAAAAGCGAATGGACACTTCTGCATTTTTGTTAGGTTATAGTATTAACCCCGGAATGAAGGTTGAATAACAGGTTTTTGATATGAATGAAAATATGACGACAGATAAAAAAGTAAATATACGTGAACTTGCCCTGGAGGTTTTATTGGAGGCAGAGAAAAATGATATATTTATCAAAGATGCCCTTAACAGACAGCTGTTTGCACTTCAGTTTATGAGTAAGCAGGAGAGGGCTTTTTGGTCGCGTCTTGTAGAGGGTGTCACAGAGTATAAGATACAACTTGACTACATAGTTAATTGTTATAGTAAGACAAAGATTAATAAATGCAAACCGCTTATAAGAGTACTGTTAAGAATGGGAGTATATCAGATATTCTATATGGATAGTGTTCCGGATGGAGCGGCAGTCAACGAGTGTGTCAAATTGGCAAGAAAAAGAGGTTTTGCTAATCTGTCAGGTTTTGTGAACGGAGTTTTGAGACAGATTACC
>JAFUGT010000168.1 GCA_017469275.1 Lachnospiraceae bacterium | reverse complement strand
TGGATGTCCGTCAGTCTCAATGGAGACAGGAGGTCGACTTTGAGACGTGCCGCGGACGCATAGATAACTTTTGGGGATACTTAGAAACTCTTTTTTCGGACAAACAGTCATACAAATAAAACTTTATACCATATACCACACCGACGCACACTTATAAACCAAAGCGGTAAGCGTCAATAACCCATAAGAATTTCGACCACTACTTACTAAGGTAAACATTAATTTCTATGAAAAGAGGTGAAGCAATGATAGGACACATACACTCAATAGAGACCTGCGGTACTGTAGATGGACCCGGAATGAGATATGTAGTATTTTTCAAAGGCTGTCCAATGAGATGTAAGTACTGCCATAATCCCGATACCTGGGAACCGGGCGGTGGTGAAGAACACACCGTAGAAGATCTTTTGGCACAGTATGAAACCTTAAAGCCCTTCTATAAAAACGGAGGTTTAACTGCTACCGGTGGGGAACCTTTGATGCAGATCGACTTCCTGATCGAACTGTTCGAAGCCGCCAAAAAGAAAGATATTCACACCTGTTTGGATACATCCGGTGTTATCTTCCACAGAGATAATCCGGAATTACTTGCCAAATTTGATCGTCTGATGAAAGTGACAGACCTTGTAATGCTTGATATCAAACATATTGATCCGGATGAACATATTAAGCTTTGCAAACAGCCTAATGATAACATTTTAGACTTCGCAAAGTATATTGATGAAAAGGGTGTTGATATCTGGATAAGGCACGTATTAGTGAAAGATATCACATATATCGATAAATACTTGGATGCAGTCGGTTATTTTATTGGAGGTTTAAAGCATTTAAGAGCATTGGATGTTCTTCCCTATCACAATATGGGAGAAGTCAAATACGAGAAGTTAGGAATGGATTATCCATTAAAAGGCATGGAACCATTAACTAACAAAGATGCAATTGAAGCTAAAAAAATAATTATTGAAGGTATAAAAAGAAGACGAGCTGAAGATGAAAAAAAATCGGATTGATATTATAAATCATACTTTGTATATCTGTCTATATCATTTATTGAACTTTTTTATCAAAAACTCTTGCTATATTGAAGAAGTTGGTTTAAAATAAACATAGTGGCGTAATAATTACCAACAGTTATTATGCAGATTATACAATTTATTTATTTCAATTTTTTTAACTAATTATAAGGAGGTAACTATTATGGCATTTGTAATTGGCGATAGCTGTATTTCTTGTGGTTCATGTGCAGGTAACTGCCCTGTTGGAGCTATTTCTGAGGGTGATGGAAAATTTGAGATCGATCCTGATACATGTATCTCATGTGGCGCTTGTGCAGGTTCTTGTCCTGTTGGAGCTATTTCTGAGGGCTGATCATAAGCTTGATAATAATACTTATGGAGCAGGAATTACTTAATTCCTACTCACCAGAAAAGGATTGATGTACTTTCTGCATCAATCCTTTTCGTATTATATCATCTCACATAACTTATGAATACATTCCCGCTATCCATTACTTTCTTTTCAAATTCTTCACGATTTTCAACACTGTCTGTCTCGTCTAACGGATTAATATATCTGACCTTTTGTCCGTTATAACTTGTTACAAGCACAAAGGTTCCATCAGAGAATCTAGTAATTACAGGAGCATCTTTACAAAGATAATACAATCCGTTTTCAAAATCACATCCGGTAATATCCGTTCCCTGTCGACCTACATATTTGAGAATTATATCTTCTATGGCAGTTCCTTTCGCAATGTCATCTTTCATTGCAGCGTATTCAGGATTTTTCTCCTCATAGACTCCCATCATATATATGCAGGCAGCCAGGGTTTCGTCTATATCACTGACATGGTAAAGTCTAACCTTATCTGCAACTGTGTGATAGTCTTTGACTGCAATCTTTCTCCATAATATTATTCCATTATCATCTGTAACCACTCCGGCATTTTGAAATGCTGTTCTTACCGCCTCATTAAGGCTTAGATAATCTGCCATATAATGACCTTGTCCAAATGCGTAATACTTAGGATTAACATGGTCAAATGATATCTTAACAACCCTGTCCTCATCCGACACAGTTTCTTTGGTTATTAACAATTTCGGTTTTTCACCCATGAACATGTAATCAGGAAAATCCAGATACAATTCATTATATGCATCATCCAAAAACTTGTATTCCGTCGATATTTTGTTGGTGTCCTCATCTTCCTTATACGTAATGAAATCAGGTGTTGATTCTTCAAACTCACCGGCAACCTTCCTTGCCCTTTCCAGATATACAACCCCGTCCTCGGCTCTGGCATCCATGACAAATACTCCGGAATCACTGTAGGTCTTGACAACATTGTTATTACCATCAATAACATCTATGGACATAATCGGACATATGACAGTCTTATCCAACTCTACAACTATATCCTCCTGCTTCACCCTTCCGAGCACAATATCCTGTCCTACAAAACCAATGGCGCGTAATCTGTCGTTACCTGAAGCATTTATCTCTCTGCTTTCAGCACTTTCCAAATCAAGCACTGTAACCTTGGTACAGTCCTCAATATGAAGGGAATCCGGATAACCGATAATATGATTGTCTTTCGAAACCGCCAGATTTTCATTGAGTATGTCTTCAATAAATATCTCAGATTTCAATTCTTTAACATCGACTTTAATAATACAATCATGGTCAAAATAATAGAATTCATCCTTTGCATTAAGATACATGAGAGTCTCCATATCTTCTTTGAGAATGTTATATGGTTTGTTGTTCTCTATGAAAAGAAGTTCGTCCAATCTGTTCTTTTCCGGAATGTAACGATAAAGAGCAATGCCAACCTTTCCCTCGTATCTGCCACTGTTCATATATCCATATACTGCAAATGCGACATTGCCCTCGTCATCCATTGACAAAAGACGGATATTGTTATCATCATAAGAGGCTCTCGGATCTGTATAATTTGTATCCTGACAGAATGCAAATACATTAGAGATTGAACCTTTATCGTAATCGTAATACCACAATTGTCTTGTCTGTACAAATGCTATCTTATGCTGGTCAGAGCTTGTCAGATATTTGAAATCTTTTTGATCCATTATTCCGATCTTAAACTCACCCGCAGTAGTATTAATATTATCAACCGAAAAAACCTGTTCCTGCTTTCGGTTATAATCCAAAAGATATACGTTGTTATCATTAACATATCTTACACGATAATCTTCCGTCACAAAATAGTTCTCAAGTACCTTGTTTTCGGTTGCTGTAATAAGATACTTAAGCTGTATGATGGCGTAACTGTCATCAATCTCTTTGATACTTGCCACCGGTTTTGTCAGACGTATGGGTTCAAGAGAAGCATAGGTTATCGTTTCAAAACTGGAATGAATATTAACCTTTGAGAGATAATCGTTATTACCTTCCTCGTTAGGCTCTATACTTTTGGAGATAACCTTCTCCGCCTCTTTTTTATCGAATATAGCATTATTGAAATTATCAACGAATTCAAGAAGTTTCGGAGCATGAAAATCATTCTCCACCACAACTCTTGTATAGTACCTTACAGGAGTTTCCTCCTCGCCTCGCAGCGCCTTGATTACCAATACATATTCCGACAATTCCTCAAGCTTTGTACGAAATGTGATCGTTAGTTTGTCATAACCCTCTTCAGATTTCACATCAGGTATAACATCATTTTCAATAAGGTCTCCCTGATACTGGCTTCTGAGTTCATACTCATATCCCTGAAAAACTTCTTCACCCTGTCCTGACCACAATTCTATAGTCTGACCGTAATCCATAGGTGTAATAGTATCCCTGAAATAAGTCGTATCAACCTTACCGGTATAACCATGGAGCATATTGATCAATTGATTATCATATCTCACATACATTACCGGAATGGTCGATTGTTCCATCTCTGCCGCAACCTGATCCACACCCACGTTATTCATTTTATTAACAAGAAAAATGGTGCCTGTAAATATCAATAAAAGCACCAGTATTTTTACGACTACTCTTCCGTCCATCTATAGCTCCTAAATAATACGTCTATCTATATATACGCCTGTTAATCTGAAAATTCCTGCATATTCTCTCATGACGTCTTCTTCTTAAATATATTTCATTACAAAGCATTAACTTGATTATATCCAATACCATGTTTGAAGTATCGTCACTGTCATAGCCTAACCAATAGAATATATCCTCCGCCATACTATTGATCGTAAGCTTGTCAGGGTATTCGTTATATATTGCGCTACCGTCAAATTCGTATCTGTCTACATACTCCTCAATAATATCGGCAACGGAATACAGCCACGAAGGATACAATTCCTTTATATAGTTATAATCCTTAAGACATACTTCTTCTTCCTTTAAATAATCAGGATTCTCCGGAAATAAAGAATCCAAATCATAATGTAGTCCCTGCATATTCATATGATACTCCTTATGAGTTCTTCTCATACATATAATATATGCAGGGACTTTTGTTAATGTTATTAATTAATCATCACCAAATGAAATTCCAAGTGCTCTCGCATTCTGGACAATACTGTCATCAGGTGAGACATATTTCAATTTTCCCGCAGACTCTGACAGGGCAATATCCGTGACATCATTATCCTTAAGCACTACGAGACGACCATATTTTTCTTCTTTAATAAGTCCCGCTGCATATGCGCCAAAACGAGATGAAAGTACTCTGTCAAATGCATCCGGTCCGCCACCTCTTTGTGTATGTCCCGGAACCGCAACTCTGACTTCACAACCGCAGCTATCCTTAATCTGGTCAGCAATCTCATATGCAACCGATGGATAAGGACGATTGGCAATCTTCTCTTTTCTCTTCTTCTTCGGAAGTGCTGCATCTTCTTTGGAGATTGCGCCCTCAGCAACTGCAATGATTGAAAATCCCTTACCCTGAGCACTTCTCTTATCAAGCGCTTTACAAACACTCTTAATATCATAAGGTATCTCCGGAAGAAGGATGATATCCGCACCACCTGCTATACCCGCATGCAATGTGATATGTCCAACCTTATGTCCCATTATCTCTACAACAAATACACGGTTGTGTGAAGCTGCCGTTGTATGTATGCAGTCGATAGCTGCTGTGGCGATATCAACTGCTGATTGGAAACCGAAAGTCATATCCGTTCCCCAAAGGTCATTATCGATAGTCTTAGGCAATCCGATAACATTTAATCCCTCATCGCTTAAGAGGTTAGCTGTTTTCTGTGAACCGTTACCGCCAAGTACAACAAGACAGTCAAGCTTTAACTTCTTATAGGTCTCTTTCATCGCTTTAACCTTGTTAATACCGTCTTCAGTAGGCTCTCCCATAAGTTTGAAGGGTTGACGGGAACTTCCGAGTATCGTTCCACCCTTGGTAAGAATACCTGAGAAATCATCAGGTCCTAACAGTTTGTAATTATTACGGATAAGACCTTTGTAGCCCTCTAAAAATCCGTAGATTTCCACATTCTTATACATATTGCAGAGTCCCTTTACAACTCCTCTCATTGTGGCATTTAACGCCTGACAATCCCCTCCACTGGTTAACATTCCAATTCTCTTCATGTAAAATACCTTCCTTTCTTAGTTTGTGTTGCCAGATCAGTCACTACATATCCGTACGACCTTCTAACGCTCTTAGAAGTGTAACCTCATCAATATACTCTAAGTCTCCGCCAACAGGAATTCCCGATGCGATTCGTGTAACTTTGATACCTGTAGGTTTTACAAGTTTGCTGATATACATCGCCGTAATCTCACCCTCAACGCCGGAATTAGTGGCGATTATAAGCTCTTTCACATCTCCTCTTAACCTTACGATCAGTTCCTTTAACTTAATATCATCCTGACCCACACCCAGTTTTGGAGAAATCGCACCATGGAGCACATGATATACCCCGTCATACTTGCCGGTCTTTTCATATGCTGCCAGATCTCTGGGAGTTTCCACAACCATAATCGTTGACTTGTCCCTGGTCTTAGATGAGCATATAGGGCAGATTTCTCTGTCAGTCAATGTAAAACATTCACGGCAATATTTGACGTTCTCCTTCGCCGAAAGAATGGTTCCTGCCAACGCCTTAACCTGATCCTCCGGCATATTGATTATATGATACGCCAGTCTCTGAGCTGATTTGCTGCCTATCCCCGGTAATCTTCCGAGCTGCTCCACCAATTGATTAACCTGTTCGCTATATAAGTCCATTAGAACGGAAATCCTCCCATACCGCCTGTAATCTTAGCCATCTGGGAATTCTGATCCTCATCCTGCATACGAATAGCTTCATTAACCGCTGCGGCAATCGCTTCCTCTAATGTCTCCACATCATCGGGATCCACTATTTCCGGATCGATATGAACTTCAGTGATCTCTTTCTTACCGGTTATAACTACCTTAACCGCACCGCCACCGGCTGAAGCCTCATAAGTCTTTTCTTCCAAAGCTTTCGCCTGTTCCTCCATCTGCTTCTGCATTCTCTGAGCCTGCTTCATCAGATTGTTCATGTTACCGGGCATTCCTCCCGAAAAACCTCCACGCTTTGACATAGTATCCTGTCCTCCTGTTAATATATGTTCTAATCTTCTTCTCTTACCGTCATATTAATCTTACTAAGGTTAATACTGTGAAGATCTGTCTCTCTCAAATCATCTTTTTGTCTGCAGTTAATATCCACTGCTTTTCCCGTCTGTTCACCAACTATCTCCTTTAAAAGTTCCATAGTTTTTCCATCAGTGTAGTGTCTAAATGCCATATCTCCCTGTGTAGAACGGTCAAAGGTCAATACAATAGAAGTCTGATCAGCCCCCACATTAATGCTGGCAAAACTTAACATACTCGCTGTTCCTTTGCCCATCCTTTCATAAAGCTCCGGTTCGCGCATCACTCTCTTGATTGCTTCTGCGATATTGCCCATATCTTCATAACTTGCAGGCGATAATTCTTTCTTGAGTATCTCTTCTCTGTCTATAGCGGTATCTTCTACTCTTTCCGGAACGTTACTGTTTCCTTCCTGCATTTTCTCCGCCATAAGCATCTCTAACTGTTCTTTCGACACCATGGCTCCGCCTTCTTCCACCTTAGCCTCTAAGACCCGTATCCTCTCTATCAAAGACTGTTCATCCATCTCCATCTGAGGAGTTGTAAGTCTTATCACTGCCATCTCAAGAGCCACTCTTTTCTGTGCGGCGTATCTCATACTATTAGACAGTTCTGAAAAAATGCGTATATTACGCATAAGTGTGTTCATTTCTATATCATCCGCTACCGCTTTCATGCTCTCCAGATTCTCTTCCGAAAGATCCAGTTGATCATTTACTCCATCAGAGACCTTAATAAGCATCAGATTACGCATATACCATGTATAATCAGTAACAAATTGCGTCAGCTCACTTCCGTGCCACACTACTTCATCAATTATCTCCAAAGCCTTCATGGTCTCCCCCGCCGCAACATGAGTTGTCAGCCGGTTAAAGACATCTATATCAACTACTCCCAACACTTCCAACACATTATCATATGTCAGTGTCTCACCTAAATAAAAAGATATACATTGATCAAGAAGGCTAAGTGCATCTCTCATGGAGCCGTCAGCAGTCTTGGCTATATAGCGTACAGCCTTCTCCTCTGCTTCGATATTCTCTCTTTTTAACAATTCCGCAAGTCTCTCATATATAGTCTCAAGACTTATCCTTCTGAAATCATATTTCTGACATCTGGATAGAATAGTTATTGGAATCTTGTGGGAATCTGTTGTTGCCAAAATAAATATAACATAAGCCGGCGGTTCCTCTAAGGTCTTAAGCAGTGCATTAAATGCAGCCCCCTGTATCTGATGCGCCTCGTCTATAATATAGACTTTATACTTTCCCTCTGTCGGAGGATAGGCAACATCATCTCTTATTTCTCTGATATTATCTATTCCGTTATTGGAGGCAGCATCAATCTCCCTAACATCCATTGAACTTCCCGAGGAAATGGCCTTACAGATAGAACACTCATTGCAGGGACTACCATCTTCTAACGGATGTTCACAATTAACAGCCTTGGCAAATATCCTTGCTACTGTTGTTTTACCTGTTCCTCTTGTACCGCGAAATATATATGCATGACCTATTCTGTCATACTTTATCTGATTCTTTAAAGTTGTTACTATATGTTCCTGACCCTTAACTTCTTCAAATTCGTCCGGTCGCCATTTTCTATATAATGCCGTATATGACATGATTATAATTCCTGCCTATCTGTATAATCTGCACACAATCAAATAGTTCTCTACAATCCATGACAATGCATATTAAAAAACAATCGACTGTATACTATTAAGCCTGCTGTCATTGAAATGGGAAGATAACATCTAACATTCTAAGTGTCTTAATCTTTCCCTTGACCGAAATCTCACCGGCCATAAAACCACGCTGGAAAGTTGTCTTTCCCTGCAATATATCATCTAAGGATCTTGTAGTTGTGCGAAGAGTTACATCTGCCTCTTCTGTTGCAGCATAGAATGCTTTCATCTTATCACCCATTACCTCTATGTGCAATATTCTCTCCTCATCGGTTATTATTATTGCATAGGATGCCGAAAAATCTGTCTCCGGACGGAAATGAGTTGTAAATGCAGATATATATCTGTCAGATTCAGGTTTGTCAACCTTGTCACGACTCAAATATACATCCTCCTCTTCATCCTCTTCTATATCCGTATCTTTCTCCTCCTCGTCATCCGTCCACAACATCTGCTTGAACATTGCCGACAGTTCTTCGATATCTTCTTTTTGCTGCTTAACATATGTCTCATCACTTACAAACTTAGACAACTGCTCACTCTCCTGTGGAGTAAGCTCTATTGTACGTGTTTTCAGGATACTGGTCTTGACCGCAAGATTACTTGTGGGAAGACTTTCCGTCTTTTGATGTATTGACCTGTACAGCGTCTCGGTCTTTTTCTCTATTATACGTCTGTAACTTTCATTATTCTCAAAATCATCCAGATTCTCTACATAGGCCACGAGTCCTGTGATAGGTATACCTCCTAAAGTCTCCCAGGCTTTCACAAGATTAAGCTCGGCATCTCTTTCTCCGTAGGTTGTCGCCATAACAACCGGTAACATATATACATGCGACAATTCCTGTTTGTCCGCATACAGCCAGCACATATCCAGAAACTGCTGCATATATCCGCCAATTCCGAACCATTCAACCGTTGTGGCAAGAATGACGCCATCAACACCTTTGAGCGTAGAAGGAAGAGTAGCGATAGCATTCTTATCCTCAAATATATTATATCTTGAAACCTCAACCCTAAGTTCATTAAGAACCTCTGTCATCCTATTGAGAACATATATCGTGGGATCTTCCAATAATCCGCGTCCACCATAATAAATGTTAATCTTCGTACCTCTCACCTCCGGATAATTTATCAAATCATACCTTATATAAGTATAGCTGAAAATGCGTTATTTTACAACAATAATCTTCTTAAATGAAGCATTGTATCCGCCAAATCTCACCAGCGGTCAAATGTCAACATATCCATTTTAGTCATTATCATCCTTAGCACTCCTGCATAGCATAAAACTGTGTATCAGCAAAGGATACAAGATCTCCCGCCTCTAACCGGTATTCTTTTCCCGCCTCCAGCATCTCTCCATTTAGATATGTTCCGTTGGTTGAATTCATATCCATAACATATAATCCATCTGTTTTATCTAACAATTTTGCGTGTAATCGGCTTATGCCATTGCCCTTCAAAATAAAATCACAGACATCCTGCATTGTCCCTAACACAATCGACGGATTGCTTATATATATGGGGGAATATTTGTTTTTGTCGGAAGGCTCCAAATATAGTTTACCGGTATCCTCCTCGATAGCACAATGATCGCTAAAATCACCATTTAGCAGAACCGTTGCGCCATCATAACCATCATAATTCATGTTATCCGGGTTTTCTATGAAATCATTCTCCTTAGACTTTTGAGAAGTCTCATATGTATCATATTTATATTGGTCATTTGAAAACTTTTGGCTGTTACTCATTGACCTGTTATAATCTTCCATCATCTGTTCGGGAGTTTCCTCAGGATCAAAGTGCATGTAAATGATAACAAGACCGATAAGTACAGCCATTCCTATAAACAGATATCCCGTCTTCTCATACGTCAACAGATTAAATATCAGCCCTATCAGCATACCTACATCAAACAAAGCAACTATACCCATCAAAATCTTAATTATTTGAATTATCATCCCCTTCTTTTCTGCGGTCTTTCCAATATGTTTTTCCTTAAGGTTATATCTTTCTTTTACTTCAATAGATCTGCCAATATTGATTTTTTTATCAGCATCAGACATATCCGTCTTATCCTTGTCAGCCTTTTTATCTTGAATATTCTCATTATTTACTTCAATATCTGAATTAATAATTGCGCTATTCTCCCTGCTCCCGGCAAATTTTATTAGTTTATCAAGATCCACATCAGTATCTGTGAGCAGATTGTAAAACATAAGAAGACGGACCGCCCCCTTCTCATGTCTCTTATCCACATGCCTTATTATATCCATAACAAGCTCCTTAAGCGTTCCACCCTCTTTTTTGTCATAGTAATAACAAAATTTGAGAAATCCGGTATCAACATCAAAAAACACACAATCCGTATCAAACAATATTTTATCCGGAGATACCAGATACTCATAGCAGGATTCAAGTACTCCAACAATACTTTTTATAACATTATCTATCTTTTCTGTGGAAAAAGTAACACACTCCAATGCCTGTTTCAAACTTGTTCTAAAACTTAAATGATAATATAAGGCAGAAGTTCCATTTAATTGCCTCATTTCATACGACATAAAATACGGAACATCTGCCACCGCAAACAATTTCTCCTCATAACTCTCTTCCCATTCCCCCTCCCTCTTGACCACAAAATAATGATTCATACTCTCTCTAACGAACTGTGTCTGCAATGAATTGCCACCTCCTCAAATTCTTAACCGCATTGTCTCCATTCTTTTTTAACTCCATCTCGATATTATATTTCTCGAAAATACCGGAATATCTTATAATCTCCGTACCGCCTTCCTTTTGCACAGTTCCAAACTCCTCATCTTCCGCATTCGTTAAATCAGTCGAAGGAGTATTGACCTTTGCCGGAGCAGGCAAAGTACTATTTGCTTTTACAGTTTCAGAGGAAACCGTATATAGCTGTCTCGACAAACCATCCGCCACCTTCCCGTGCTCCACTATATAAAGCATGCTCATTATATAGAAGTATATACATCCGAATATTATGGGCACCATTATTGTTATCTCTATTATTGCACTCCCCTTATTCCTATTCATACTCAAGTCCTTTCCTCATTTAAATGTTTGTGAAACAGTCAAATGATTTTTATCTCATTGTGCATATTATACAGATTATCTTCCACATCTCGTACAGGGCATCAGTCCCGAAACTGTACTCTTTTTTACTCTGTTGATGGTCCTCTTAAGCCCTAAACATTTTGGATTGTTATGATACACTTCTCCATTGTCGGTGATATACACTTTGCCGCTTTCATTCTCCTTTACACAAAAACTACAAGCCGCATAACCTGTATGTCCCGACCTCTCCAAAACAACCCTCTTTAGATGAGAGCAATCCCTGCTCAAATGATACACAGCCTCATTAGGCGTAATATACACATATTCATCGGTCTCACCTTCCTCATTCCTGTCATAACCGAGAAATGCTTTTTGCCTGACAGTTACTGTTCGGGGAACCTTAAAGGTACCCAGAATCGGTATTTTAATCATGTTCATATATGAAGCCTTTGCAAGAAATATCTTTCTGTTATTTTCATCAGGTAGGACTGTCACAATAATTCCATTTTTACCTCCGGCTATAACCTGAGAGGCAACTTGATCTTCTCCCATGTATTTGCGAAGCTGTACGTTGATTACTGCTGTTCCCGCTAAAGCTATATTAGTACCGTCACTGTCCCCATTATTGTCGGTTGCATTATCAACCAGCTTATCCTCAAGATAACACCTTTCAGCATAATAGACACATGCCTCGACAAGACATTGATGTATATGTGCATCCACATAGAACATGCGGTATATGTGTATGATATACAACATAAAAAGTAAGAATAACGGTATTACGATACATGCCTCCACAACAGACGAACCAATATTAATTCTCTTCATATGTCTCCTCTTTCTAACTATGTAATACCCACCACTAAAAACCCTTACAAAAAGCCGATCATTTGCGCTTGGAGAGGCGGAAAGACTCTTTTATATTTTTATTTTATAAGGTGGTTCATTTAACAACTTTCTGTAAGAGCTTTTAGTGTTGGGTATGTACTACTGATATCAATACGAAAACTGTTCCTGAAAATAATACTCATATGCCGATGTATCGGATTTTTCAATAAAAACAGGTTGTAGCCTGACCTTCCCCTGCATCACAAACTCACCGCACATATTAACCATGGATAAATTCTCATCCTCCTGTTTCAAATTCAACTCGATCATGTCTAATAGCCTTGCATATGCAATATCTTTGCTCTCCTTTTTTGCAAGCATTAGATTAAGATAATCAATATATCCCATACCAACGGATGAGGATATAGTGTTATTGGCTTTCTTTAAAGACTTAAGATCGGTATTCCACTCTGCACTTGTCTTAACATAGGGCAGTTTCTCTCCCTGCATCATAAGTCTTACTTCATAAATGGATTCTCCATAGGACCAGCAACCCAACAACAGATACTTCACTATCTCAACCATAGGCATAGTTCCTGTTGAAGTGCATATGGCGGTTGCAAGAGTAAATGCTTCACTCTGCTTTGGGGCATCCTGCAAAAGACACACATAATTGACCGGCATACGCATCCAGATAATGTCTGATAAAACCGCCTCAAGATTATCATGATCACTGTTTTTCCCCTTGATAATATACTCAACCTCACAGTGCATAACCGTATCTTTATAATTTCCCTGATAAGAGAAATGATCACCCACATAAGCGCAAAATGCCGCTTTTTCTCCTACATTGATAATAGATGTCTTGTCCTCCTTTGCGGAAGTTTCAAGCACTTCTACCAGTTTTGTCACATCCCCAAAACCTGTATCTCTATCCTTTTGCACCTTCTCTTCATATGTATTGGAGGGTGATTGTGAAAAATCCTGTTTCTCATCAGATATCTGCGAATCGGCCGGAAGCAGAAGTGCCAACATTCCTTTTGACAGCATATCTTTTAAAACATCTCTCGGGTCATCAACTTTTTCCTGTGCCTCACCAGTCTCATTATCATCCGTAGAACCTCCATCGTCATTACCGTTTTCATTCTCCGATGATACCGTTATCTCTGTTGCCTCTTTAGAGGTTTTCTCAGAAGCCTTACCCACTTCCTCCGAAGCATCCACCATCTGCTTACCCGAGTCGATAATTTTCTTAAGTGCACCCTGATTCTTTTCATAGTCCACTATCTGTTTTTTCAAAAGTTTCATATGATCGTCGGTAATTGTCTTATGATCACTTAATGCCACCTCGCACACGTCAAAGTTATACAAATTTTTTTTGTAATCATTACCATTTAAAGACTCATCAAGATAATTCCGGAATTTTTCTTCAACCATGGCGAAACTACCTGTTCCATATGTAGGGTCCTCAAATAACAGATGATACTTCTCGAACAAAGCGCGGTTGTAATCTGCCAAAATGCAGGATTGTGCACTACGAACAGCGGCACGTATCTTCATTCTTCCACAATAAATTCTCCCAACCTCAAGTGCAGTAAAGGTAAGGATTAATAATACACTTATCATGCAAGAAAAAAATACTGTAATCTGACCCCTGTTCTTCATAGTACACCTCCGCATTTTAAGATTATCTTTTCGTTGGGATCCGGCTGCCTGCCGGATGGTTTCTATGGTCAATAAGTTACTTAATAGATTTTTTTGGCATTTTCATTAATAGACTTCCATATATTGTTGACAAGTGTAGTAATCTGTTCTTTGAAAATAATAACCATTGCTATAAGAACAACTATAATAAGTATTATTTCAACAACTCCCATACCGGACTCATCACTGATAAAGTCTCTCCATGCCCTACGCTGCACACCCATATCCATCACCTCCTTTCCTCATTCTCTTGACCTCATCTAAGACTCATAAACGCAGGCACCATAATCATCAACATCACTATTATCAAAAGTATTCCCATTGGACCAAGTAATTTTGTACCTGCCTCTTCTCCCCGCTTTTTGGCCATATTCATTCGCTCCTCCAACGCATTTCTCTCCTCCTGCTCCAGCGATGCTGCTATGCCTCTAGAACCCTTAGTTACATTTTGTTCCAACATTGTGAGTAGTTTGATATAGCAGGGCAATTTTAATCTTCTTCCCAGCTCGTAGTACACTTTCTCTTCAGCCATGCCGATTTCAAAATCGTGCTTTGACCTGTCAAGTTCATCCACCAAGACTTTCCTGTAATCCGCACCGTCATATTCATTTACCAAAAGGGCAAATACATTTCTCACCTGCATTCCTGCACCTGACAGTAACACTAATTCGTTAACAAACCATGGATATGCCTGGAGCAGTTCTCTGTTACGATTTACATTCTCAGTGTGTTTGCTCTCAACTTCTTTCAAAACCAATAATCCCGCAATGAGTATCCCAATTAACAAAACACCTTCCGGACTAATGCCCTTTTGATCATTGCAGATAACATCTATACCTTTATAATTTGCAGGGAGATTAAATCCGTTTTCATATATTGATTCCTGTTCCTTCCTTCTGTACATCTTCTCTATTTCCGAAACTGTCTTTTCCTCCGCACCGGGTTCTTTCGGGAATACAACCAGAGAATATGTTTTTTCCTTTTCAACATCCCCATAGGATAGTTTAATTTTAACTCCGGTTAAAATCCCCTCACTCACTTCCCTGTCTGTATATCCACATTCCCGCAATTGTTCTGCATCATTTCGCAATATCCCGTCTTCGCTTATCATGGCATAATCATTCGGTATCACCTCTTCATCGAAGGGATATTTCTCATGATCAAAAGATATATCAAGATTGCTCTCAACTTTATCAAGAGAAGCGTTTTCCCCTTTGAGGTGAGCGTCAATATATGAGAATGCATCATCCATCAATTTCTCCACTTCTTTGGGCTTTAATCTCTTCGGCGGAACCTCTATGGAAAAAGGAATAGATTCTCCATTAATCTCCGCCTCAAAAGAGTACTGTTTTTCACTGCCGTCCACCGGCTGACGCTCAATATAGTAATCAGTCTTTACACCATTCATCCCCACAGCAAAACTTATAGTGTTAAAAATCAATAACACTATGATCACAGATAAATGATTCTGTACGAACCCTACCCATTTATTCTCATCCTTATGCTTAATGCAGAAGCAATATAATATGAGCATGATAAGAACTACATAGACTGCTATATTGATTATTCGTATGTTCAACTCAAATATCCTCCTCTTTCTGATTTATGGAATCTGTATAATATGCACAACAAGCTGTACACTTTCCGAAGTTTCGCAATCACCTGATTTATGGATTATCTACACAGGTATGTCCATGATTCTTGTCGCCCACATATTAGCCAGATAAACTCCGGCCAGAAAAATCGTCATAAGAACAATTCCTATACCATTATGATAAAGCACATCCAAAAATCCGCCGTTACTTATTCTAAGGTAGAACAATATCCCATAAGGCATTACCATCATTATCTTTTCTTCCAGTTTTTTTGCCGAGATCATCGTCTCCATCTCTTCTTCCAGACTAATCTTATCCGAGATACTCCTTACGGTTTTCTCTATGATCCTTATGAGGTTTCCCCCACTTCTCTTAGCTGCAGCAACCACATTGGCAAAATTATCAATATCTTCTATTCCACTCCTGACTCCAAAGTCCTTTAGCAGTTTTTCAACAGGTATATTTACTTTAAGCCCTGCAATAATCTCATCCAGCTCTTTGAATATTACTGCGTTTGAAGGATATATGAGAGAAAGATCTCTCTTTGCATCAGAAAATGCTCTTTCCAATGAATACCCTGCCGTCAGCGACGTCACCAATGCCTCCATCATGGATCTAAACTGCATCGTCAGATCTCTTTTCTGCCTGTTCAACCTTTCTTCTTTCATGCTCTTATAATCCATTACAAAAAACGGAACGCACAGAATGCACATTTTAAATGAATCATAAAACAAATAACCTATAACTGCCCCTTTAGCGATAATCATCACAAAATATGTAAGCCAGTCTTTCCATGTAAAACTATATTTTCTGTAATCAATCTCCACAATTTTTCTCCTTTTTTATTCCCACTATGTCATTAGTCCGTTCCTTAAAAGTTTATCCACATTATTAAGTTCACCCACCTTTACCAATTCCCCGAGTACATTTCCCTTTTCCTCTCCCATTTCCTTGAACTCATATATAGGGGATAACACTATTTCCTCTTTTTCTACCCTCATCACTTCACACACTTCAAGAACTCTTCTGCTGTTATCCCTAAGTCTTCCCAGATGAATAACCACATCTAAAGCCGCACATAACTGTTGCCTTATTGCCGCCACCGGCATGTCATAACCCATAAGAATCATGGTCTCCAGCCTCAGCATCATCTCCTTCGCTGAATTACCATGCCCGGTGCTTAAGCTGCCATCGTGTCCTGTAAGCATTGAGTTCATCATATCCATCGCCGCCGCATCCCTCACTTCGCCAACTATAATTCTTGTGGGACGCATTCTAAGGGCTGCCTTGATAAGGTCCGACATTGTGACAGCATTTTCTCCTTCAACATTGGCATTTCTCGTCTCAAGTCTCACCAGATTTGTTATCCCCCTGATCTGCAATTCAGCGGCGTCCTCTATGGTTATTACCCGGTCATCCGGCGGAATATAGTTTGACAACACATTTAAAAAGGTGGTTTTGCCACTTCCGGTTCCTCCGCTTATGAAAATGTTATATCCTGCCACAACCAGTTTCCTAAGGAATTCCGCGCATTCTTCTGTAATAGAACCCATCTCTATAAGCTTTTCCATAGTGAAAAATTCCTTGGGGAATTTCCTAATCGTCATTGTCGCACCATCAAGAGCCACAGGCGGAAGGCAGACATTCACCCTTGAACCGTCAGAGAGTCTGGCATCTACAATAGGATTAGTCTCGTTGACTATTCTGTTACAACTGCTCACTATCTGTTGTATAACATTTCTAAGTCTCTCTTCCGAAGAAAAGGATTCCTTTGCCTCATATATCTTCCCCTTCTTCTCCAAAAATATATGACAGTATCCGTTAATCATTATCTCCGAAACCTCTTCATCTTCCAGATAATCTGAAAGGATATCTAATCTGCGGAACACATTGAAAAGCTCTTTTTTCAGCCTGAGCTTATCCTCAACAGAAAGATATACCTGTCTGCTTCTTAATAATATCTCCTCTTCGATCAGTTCATATATCTCATCATCTGTTATATTTCCCTGTCCTCCAAGTCTCGAAAAAAGCCTGTCCTGAAGATATATCTTTTCTTTTTTTACTCTGTCCATAACTTAATTCCCGCCATTATAATAATATTTTTTTCAGTTCCTCCATTGAAGAAATCTCACTGTTCATATCTATGAAATGCATTTTTTCCATAAGCTCATTAAGCTCATATGCATTTAGCAGCTCCTCAAAATGTCTCTTCTTTGACAGTGAATTGCCACCGTTTATAAAAGGAACAACGACATAATCAAAAACAAGCATCAGGTTATAATTTTCAATGAGTGCTGTACCCATATCAAAAAGCACGCCCCGATAGTTCTTCTCCTTTTCAAAAACATCAAAAAACCATTCCATATCCTCTCTGCTAACCCTTCTTACGTCAAACATAGAAAATGGCGATGAGATAATCCCTTCACAATTTGAGATGATATCTAACACTTCCTCCTCTCTTCTTTCCTTCATATAGTAGAGAAAATCATCCCCTGTACTTTCTCCTGCCCCAGTGCCGCCGTAATCCTCCATACCCACATAAAGCCATTTACCACCCACTCCCAGACTTACAAATTCTTTGGCTAATGTTGACTTTCCACATCTACCCACAGGTGAATGGAGTACCACCCTTACCTTCGAAGAATTAATAGTCAAGCCTGCGCATTCCATAAAATCTTTAATGCACTCTCCGATTATCTTTGCGCTCTGGTAGCGATAGATGAATAATACATTCTGTCCCGATACCCCTGACAATCCATTGTCCACTGCCTCCTCCGACAAAATTACATATGATCTTTCAGGATATTTCCTGTGTAATTTCTTAAGCTCCTCTCCACCGGTTGCCACCAAAAGATCTACTCTTCGTTCTTCCATGTATTTTTCAAGAATTCCTTCATCAGTAAATGCTGCCACATTCCATGCATTGCTGCCATAACGGTTAAGATACGCACTCAACCTTTCTACATATCTGATTTCCTTATCCATTACTCCAATTCTTACGGTGTTCATATTTCTCCTTTTCCTTAGGTGATTTTTAATAGGTAATTGCAACCCTTGGCATACCTTTATAATTCATTGCCATAACTATGATAAATGCGATAGCAATCGGAACTGAGAAATGTATTGTCTCACCTTTTATTAACATTTTCTCCTTCTTTATCATTCGAATTACTATCATTCCTGCCGACCAGATTCCTGCCAGAATAAATGCTACTGCGGTTATACTTATAATCTCGCCGGGGAACAATACTCCTATCACAGCCAGCAGTTTAATATCACCGGCACCCAGTCCGCCTATGAAAAATAATATGTATAACAGTGCGGTGATCAGAAGTCCCATCTTAACTCCTGCCAAAACCGCCTCCCGGCCTCCGACCGCATAGTCTATTATTAATCCAATAAGCATTGCCGGTAATACAACCTTATTTTCAATCTTGCCACTCTTTAAGTCTGTATAAACTGTACGGATCAACACCGGAAGCATTATTATTATCTGAGCTGTAATTTTTCTTCACTCCCTTCTATATGCTATAATCAGTCTGGGTAATTGCAAAACTCTTTATTAATATTTCTCTTTTGAGTTAAGATAATCTCTTTGACTATCTGCATCTAAACAATACTCACATGCCGGTTGTGAACGCATTATAGTATGCCAAAAACTTTCTGTCTACAATTATGAACAAATGTATATAATAAAAATATTTGACAATAAACTGCCCTTATTTTATGAATAAAATGATAGATTTTAGATGCGATTTATTTATAAATATATATAAAATGATAGATTTATATATATTTTATTGCAGGTGATTGCGAAACTCATCTATACAGTTGATTTCCTATAAAGTAAACAGTCATCACTAAACGAAGCCTTAAGCTTCGTTAAGTGAGCACGTATATTTGAAAGTAGAACTCATCTGCGCTCTGCGAGCTTGATTCGTTAACTTTCAAAGTAAAAAAATACCCTCCCTATCGGTTAATCCGATAAAGAGGGTATCTGTCATATCAGTCCCATAACCATATATTAATCTGTGATTATTACCTATATAAAATGCCAATTCATATAACGGCATTTATCTCATCTGTCAGGCGTCTATGTCCACATACTTGTTAAGTGTCTCGACAACATCATTGAGATTATACGGCTTTGCAATATAGTCATCTAATTTTGCCTCAAGGATTCTCTCCTTATCACCAAACATGGCTCTCGCTGTTACAGCTATAATAGGAAGACGCTTTCTGTTCTCTCTAAGCTCAATAGCTCTGATTTCCTGAGTCGCTGCAAGACCATCCATAACAGGCATCTGTACATCAAAAAGTGCCGCTTTATATTCTTTTTGCTTGAACAACTCAACCGCTTTCTCACCGTTTTCGGCTATATCGTAAGAATAGCCTGCCATACCGAGAAGTTTGCCGATAACCTGCTGGTTAACAGGCTCATCCTCTGCCACAAGAATTCTTGCTCTTGAATGACCTGCAAGTGAGAATACTGCCGGTTCTTCTTCCTTCTCAGCCTCTGCAGCCTCCTCCGGATTAATCTCAGCGGGTTTGATTATCTTAAGCGGTATCTCCACAATAAATGTTGAACCCACGCCCTCTTTACTTTGAACTGTGATACTACCACCCATTAATTCAACTATCTGCTTTGTGATCACAAGACCTAAACCTGAACCACCGTATTTACGCGTATCAGATGCATCCACCTGAGAAAATCTAATAAACAGTTTGTTCCTGTCCGCATCAGAAATACCGATACCTGAGTCTGCCACTGCAATACGAAGCTTAATCTTGTCAAGAAGATCATCTAAACATGCAACTTTGACTCTTACGCCACCTTCACTCGTGAACTTAATAGCATTTGACAACAGACAATTGAGTACCTGTTGAATTCTCTGATCATCTCCACGTACAAGCTTAGGAATGTCACTACCGAAACTGCAGTCAAGAGTGAGACCCTTGTTCTGCGCGATAGGCACCTGAGCAGCGATGGTCTCTTCAATGGCAGCCTTGATATCAAAGTTCTCTTCACGAAGATTATATTTACCTGCCTCAAGTTTGGATATATCCAAAATATCATTGATAAGTCTTAATAGAGTATCGGCGCAATTTTTAGCTGTAGTTAAATTGTCTCTGTGGTCTGCCTGAAGGTCCTCTGACATCAATGTCAATTGAAGCATTCCGAGAATTCCGTTGATTGGCGTCCTTATCTCATGGGACATATTAGCGAGGAATTCTGACTGTGTCTTATATGCCGCATTGGCATCTTTAATTGCTTTCGAAAGTTTATTCTCTGTCTCTTTCTGCTCAGTGATATCAATAACCACCATATTAATGTAATCCGCTTCAGACTTATACATAACAGTATTGAACACCTTGTTGAGCTTCTCCATAGTAATCTCGACCGCAAGAAGTTCTCCCTGCTTTGTACCTGAATTATTATATGCTTCAAACCATGCATTTATATCCTGAAGGACTTCTACTTTACTATCAGATATTACCTTGTCACAGTAATCAGTAATATCGAGATTGAACATACGTCCAAAAGTCTCATTTGCATCGGAAATCTTATATCCCATATTCCTGCCGCTTTGAGCATCTCGAAGTATCTGAGCCTGAGCAAAACCAACAGGAAGATTTAAGAATAATTTCTTATACTTGTCACTTTTCTCAGCCGATTCCTTCTCCTCATCCTGAATGAGCTTTAACATGACAACACCCATTCCAAGACCAAGCACTACTACCGCGAGCAAAATTGCAACTAATGCGCCTTTGCCCGGCACTCCCTTAAGTTTCGATGCAGCCATAACTATTCCGACAATAGCAATCAATATCTGTAATGCTGCAAGTGCCACATAAATCAACTTAACTTTCATCTCACCAATTTTAATTTCCATCCCTATAACCCCCGTTCTAGAATGTTTGTGCTAATTCTTTCAAATATGCCTGAAGCTTATCCCTTAATTCTTCTCGCTCCAAAGCATATTCGATGGTCGCTCTTATAAATCCGAATTTATCTCCAACGTCATATCGTGTGCCTTCAAAATCATAAGCATATACCGACTGACTGATCATTAGGTTTTTAATGGCATCCGTAAGCTGAATCTCTCCGCCTGCCCCCGGCGTCTGTGTCTCCAGATAGTCAAATATCTCCGGTGTCAACACATATCTGCCAAGAACTGCCATGGAGCTTGGAGCATCCTCTTTCTTTGGCTTCTCAACCATTGATCTTAGTTTGACCTTTCGGTTAAGAACATCCTCGCCTTTTTCCGGTTCAACAATTCCGTATTTGCTCACATCATCCTCAGGTACGGTCTGAACTCCCACAATCGATGCCTGTACAGAATTATATGCATCGATAAGCTGCTTAAGTGCCGGTTTCCCGTCGTGATTCTCAACCACATCATCACCTAAAAGCACTGCAAAGGGTTCATCTCCGATAAATGATTTTGCACACAAAATTGCATGCCCCAATCCCTTAGGCTCCTTCTGCCTCACATAATAGATATTAGCCATATTGGCAATATCACATATCATATTATACTCCTCTTGCTTGTCAGATTCAAGCAATCTGTTTTCTAATTCGTAAGATCTGTCAAAATGATTCTCCATACAATGTTTGTTGGAATTGGTTATGACCAATATCTCCTCTATTCCGCTGTTAACTGCCTCTTTGACAATGTACTGAATCGTAGGAATGTCAACTAAGGGTAACATTTCCTTAGGAATTGCCTTGGTCGCCGGCAAAAATCTCGTTCCCAGTCCCGCTGCCGGAATAACAGCCTTTCGTATCTCCTTCTTCCTCATAGCCTTGCCTCCTCTTTTTTCTACCATATTATAAATGATTTCGAAACACTCAAATAATGTATATCATGTTGTGCAATCGCCTATTCTACTATATAGTCATTTTCTCTTGACTCAATATATATCAACACCAGGAACAGAACAATTCCCACAAGTGTTATTATCATACCTTCCCGCATACCCGGACTGTTATAAATGATTTCTATATCATGCTCACCTTCGGGTATATCAGCCCCCAAAAAGGCTTCCAACAATATATATGTCTCTACTTCCTTACCGTCACATATTATCTTCCACCCATCATCATAGGGGATGGATGTCATGAATATATCGTCACCATCCGCATATATCTTACCGGTTATCTTTGTATCCGATACCGAATCCACCTGCATCCCTCTTCCCAGCAGAGAATT
This sequence comes from Lachnospiraceae bacterium, assembly GCA_017469275.1. Classification (GTDB taxonomy): domain Bacteria; phylum Bacillota; class Clostridia; order Lachnospirales; family Lachnospiraceae; genus CAG-590. The sequence continues at coordinate 14,479 of JAFUGT010000168.1, read as the reverse complement.
ATAAAATGCCGAAAACTGGTCTCCTAAATACTTCATGGGATAACAATAAAGATCACCGGAAAGCTCCTCCTCGTCATCATTAAGCTCAAACTGTATATCCACCTTTTGTCCGGCTTTCATTTTACCTATATGAAAAATCTGTCCCTGATATCTGTCATAAGCCCGTTCCTTACCATCTATCAGAAGGGCAATCTTGTGGACATTGCTGCCCCGACAGCTCATATAAAGATCCATGTCCTCCGGAACCGTATAAATCATATCCCCTCTGGCACTCTCGTTAGCATTTTTGTAAGTAGCATTGTTGTCATCTACAAGGGTAATGTCCATATTCGTCCCATAAGCATTGACATTCATATCGTCAAAAATCGACACAAATATCGGCTCAACTCCGGTCAACGCCCCGCACAACTCGTTTTGCACAGTAAATGGTCCATTATCCAAAGTCTCAAAATCCAATATCTCATCATTTACCATATATCCAATTGGAAGGGTATATGGATTTTCATATAATGTTACCTTGCCCTGCCCCGAAGGTTCCGAATCCTTCACGAACATATGAGAGTCCGTATTGATGTAATCATTCTCTCTTGTATAAACATGCCTGACACCAAAAAGCGCATTGGTGACAGGGGTTGCACCGTAATAGAGATATTCATTGGCTCCTGTATAGTAACCTAAGTCACCCATGACATCCACCATCTCACCGCGAACGGTAGAACCGAATATTCCTACACTTCTCAGATTATACCAGGTGGCTTCATCCACAAATCGGGGAAGAAGAACATCCGCACGGGAAAAATCATTTTTTCTCTCTTCATTTCTATCCTTAAGCGCCATGACTGCTTTGGTGTCACCATAGTAATAATCCGGTTCTGAGCTTCCATCCTGAGAGAAGCCAAAAAGTCCGTTAGCCGCCATCTCGAAAACAGCAACAAATATAATTATGTACATAAACAATTCTTTATACTTAAGCTTGCAATAAAGAATAATCAGTACAAGATAAAGGGATAACAAGGCTGCCGTAAGAATATAGGTACGGGTTTCATATACTGTCTCTGCATGGTAATAACAGAATATCACAAAAAGCATTGAAACAGTATATGCAATCAATATCATAAAAGGCTTTATTATATCCATTTTCCTGTACACTTCATATGCCATCAATATAAGTACGAACACATACAGAAATGCAAATCTGTTGGGTATTCCGTACTGATTATGAAAACCATGCCAAATATAGTTTAATTTGACATTGTTAAAACTTACAACGAGAAGCGCCAGCAACAGAAGATATTTCACCTTCCGCTCTCTGGATATTCCCGGCATCATTAAAAATATTACCGCAAACAACACAGTGATTATTCCGCAATAAAGATTGGTTCCCGCATCTCCGATCTGATTAGTCAGCACCTCGGAACAGAATAAATGTGACCTTAGGGTGTCTGCAAAAGTTCCGTAAAACTCCCATTCAGGAAGTTCAAATTCCGCAGAAGCAGTTGTCATTATTCCCTTATATGCCGGCAACAATACCACCGCACTCATAGCCGCCGTAATCAGCGATGCCACCGCAAATCGCAAGCCCTTAAAAAAGAAATCTGAAAAGCTCTTGAATCTGTAGGTGAAAAACCACAGCACAAGAAACATGCATATCATGAAACTTATATAATAATTACATATAAATGCATAGAGCAGCGCCAGCACATACATACGGCTGTCACTTTTCTTCATCATTTTATCCATTCCGAGAATAATAATCGGAAAAATGAAAATACAGTCAAGCCACATGAGATTCCAATAATAACCCACCACATAACTTGAAAAAGCATAGAGTAGTGAAAATGGGATAACTCCCAGTGTGACTTCTTTCTCTTTGCCCCGGTGAATCAGAAAATATGCAAATGTAAGCGATGCAATTATAATCTTCGTACTGATTATAATATTGAGAGCCATTGGCAAATGACTCTTGGCAAACAGTATCACTATCAGATTGATGGGACTTGACAGATAATAGGACCAAAGGGAAATAAAGTTGTTCCCCATACCCACATCAAAGGTGTATTGAATGTCAGAAAGATGCTTAAGTTTTTCCTGATATTCAGAGAAGAAGGGAAGATATTGATGAACTCCATCCACCACCACCAGACATTTACCGCCAAACGGTCCCACTTCTCCAATAACCCAAGCCCCCACCATCATGGCAAAGGCGATAAGAAAAATAATAACATATACGTAATGCTTCTCGTAAAATGTCTTGAAAATATTACTATTCTTACCCTGCGGTTTTTCTGTCATTTCTTTATTATTTGATGTTTCTGTATCCCGGTCAATCATTCTATATTTCCTATCTTGTCTGTTATAATTATTGATGTCAAGGTCAAAAGGTAAAAATGTGCTTGTACAGATGCACATTTTTATCTGAGGATCTAAAACGTGAAGAACTGTTTACATAGTAAAAGTTCACCCACATCATTGCATCAGGATTGAAATGTATCAATCCATCATCGCAAGAACTTTGTCAAACTCCAGTCTGCCTCCAAAAAGGTCAAGCGCACTTCCTATCGTCACATTGACATGTCCCTTTCCAAGCTCCCTGATCACTTCAATATCCTCGTAACTCCCCACGCCTCCGGCATAGGTTATGGGAATCTCCACACACCCTGCAAGTAAGGACACAAGTTCCTTCTCAACCCCGGATGCCTTCCCCTCCACATCAACGGCATGTACAAGAAACTCGTCAGCATATGAAGACAACCTGCTAAGCAGGTCTCTTGACAGGGGCTCATCAGTGAATTTCTGCCAACGGTCTGTGACGATGTAGTATGGACTATGTGCTGAAGCTGTCATATTAGTCGCCCCCTGCTTGTCCAAAGAAACATCTTGATTTTTCAAATCTATATCTTCCTGCTTTCTCCTACAGGAAAGATCCAGCACAAGATGTTTTTTCCCAACTTCAGAAACCAACTCATCAAGTCTGTCAAAATCAATCCTTCCATCCCTGAACACATAGGACGTGACAATAACATGGGAGGCACCCATATCGATAAACCGCTTTGCATTTTCCGCATTTACTCCGCCGCCTATCTGAAGTCCTTCCGGATATGTTAAGAGCGCTGTTCTTGCCTGCTCCATATCCGCCTCATATTCAGGAGTTCCCGCCTTGTTGAGAAGGATGATATGTCCTCCTTTAATTCCGCTTTCCTTATATAAATGAGCATAAAATGCCGCATCCTGCTCGGAAACAAAGTTCTCCGAAGCCTGATTGCCGGCATCTTTTAGTGATCCTCCCACTATCTGTTTAACTTTTCCATTGTGTATATCAATACATGGTCGAAACTGCATGTTTATATCCTGACTTATTATATTTTGTTGTACTAACACTGCCCTTTGTATAATTGTTTTATTGCATTATCACAGTATGGCATTAGTTACCTTATTATCTGTAAATCATCAATCGGTAAACCTTTCATTATCATACCACTTTCGCGTCTCAAATACAATCAATTATGGCGATTTGTCGGACAGTTCCTTCTTCCGCCACATTTACTCTTATAACACGGATTATCCCTGTTAAGCTCGCGCTCAACCGTACACATTCGGTTTTCAAGCTTCATTATAATCGGATACCTGTGCTCTAAATCATATTTCATTGCAGCAAGTTTGCAACATATTCCCACGTTTTACATCCCCCTGATAAACTATGAGCATATTGAACATTCTTTCACGTCAACTACATCTTAGTGTACTTTCGTCCATAGACTTCTTCGCTTACACTAAACTCTTCAAAGCGTATTTTTCATACATGCTTCGCATCAGTCCGGGCAGACGCAAAACTAACTACGCCCATTTATTATTATAGTATGCTCTTCTATACGGGAATGTACTTTCAATATACCGCATAAAAATGTACTTGCCTTAACAAATATACGTGATATTTCAATTATTCAACAAGCCGTTCCACATTATGATTCCTTTTGAATTATATCCATGCGGCATATGGGATTACCCTTTTCAACGAACTTGGTCTCATACTCCGTCATCACATTTCCCTCAACATATTCCGAATTATGCAGATCAAATGTGTGATTGAGGAGTTTCCAGTTTGCCGCCTCTTCAACCTGTTCAAGGGAAAAATCAAACAAATCCCTATTATCCGTCTTAAAGATTACATGTCCCTCTTTTTTCAGTATCTTCTCATATCGTTCAAGGAACTGCACTGATGTGAGTCTTCTCTTGGCATGCCTGTCCTTCGGCCATGGGTCCGAGAAGTTAAGATATATTCCCGAAACCTCATCCTTATCGAAAACATCTGCAATATACTCCGCTTCCATTCTTATAAAATAAATGTTGGGAAGCTGTTCCTCCTCCTGCTTTTCGAGAGCACGCACAAGGACCGAAGAATACTTCTCAATTCCCACATAATTATTCTCCGGATGAAGTCTTGCCAGCTCCATTATGAACTTGCCCTTACCCATTCCTATCTCTATATATATCGGGTTATCATTTCCGAATATCTCATTCCATTTACCCTTATGGCTCGTCTCATCTTTAATCGTATATGGACTCTCCGCAATCACATCACGAGAGCCCGGTACATTTCTAAGTCTCATGTCGTATCCTTTCTGTTTTACAATCCATGTACACCGAACAAGTAATTTCGGATACACAAAGGTAATTATACTCAATTATTCTCATATACGCAATGTCAAAAAAGCAATCTGCAACGCGCTGTCTCTAAAACCTCAAAACACCTTTTGGAGATCTTAGTAATACAATAGTTAACATCTGTTTTATCAGGAATTACCTTATTCATCACCCCAAACGTCCCCCTACTTAAAAGTCACCGGCACATCGTAAAGTTCGCATTTTACAGCAATCCAGGGATAACTCACTAATCCGTCCTCTAATGTAGTAGTCTCTTTCGTGGTCAGGTCTGTTTCTACAAATATCGCATTTTCAGTAAGATATAGTTCCGTCATCATCACATTAAGATCCACCCTGTCCTGTGCGCCATATCCCACGACTATGTACAGATAATCGTTAGTTCGGTATGTAAATTTAAATGGTTCCTTCTTCTTATCATTGATAAGTTTCACTAATTCATGGGGAAGCCTGCTCTCATCGCAGACCGTATAATCCAGATCCTTGACTTTCTCCACGCTGGTTTTTCTGAATTCACAAGCTGTAAGTGACACTATCAAAAAGGACACAATCATTATCATGTATACCAGATAACGTCTTTTTCTTTTTCCGTTTTTGTCAACTATTCTCATAAGCTATACACATCCTGAAATTAAATGTTCTTTAACAGGTTTAATATATTTATCCTGCAAATCACATCCTGCTTGTTAATCATTGTATTCGTCTAAACAATAGGTTATTCATTAATCGCACGTCTTACTACGACCGGTCTTTATATTTTATCCACCGGCAACTATTATCAATTTCTAACAGTAACCGTAAATGCAAGAAAGCCCGGTCATCTGTCGCCCGAGCCTTCTTTCACACACTTTTCCCTATTTGAATTGGTGATCTCCTAATGTATATTTCGCATTTGAGATGTATCTGGAAAAATACAGATATCCTTTCATCTCCTTCTCTTTTCCGTTAACTTTAACTGTGGTAGAACCTTCTAATGCCTCCTTTGCCGCTTTAAGACAACTTGGCATTTCTCCTTTGAACTTGCCGCTCTTATTATATTTATCATATAGTGCAAGCGCTCTGTCAAGACTTCCGTTCCTTACCGGTGAGAACTGTCCTCTTTCATAGATTACCTTCTTAACTCCGTTCGGAAATTCCTTACTTCTCTTACGATTCATTACCACAATTCCAACAGCCTTCTGCCCTGCATAGCTCTCACCTCTTGCTTCGCAGTAAATGATAGCGGTCATATATCGCAGTTCCTGTCCGGTGTATTTCTTCTTTGCTGCAGCCTTTTTCTTCTCTGTTACAGCGGATGCGCTTTTAACTTTCTTAGACTTATTACCTGCGCTTTTATTATTGGTATTCAATGTGTTATTATTATCTTTTTTGTCATTGCTTAAAGCATTTCCGGTGAGCAAAGTATCTTTAAATGTCTTAAATATATTTGTCTGATTAAATGCTTCTGTTTCGGAAATTGCTGTCTGCTGTATATCGGAAGTTACTTTTCTTTTTTTACTCTTTGAATATTTCTGTATCTCAACAACTGTTAATTTATCTAATGTATCTCGAGAATTATCTTTAGTAGCAGTTGCTATGGCGGTTGCCTGACAATCTACCCCTAACATCAGACAAAGTGTAACCCACACCACAATTCCTGTCACTATTCTCTTCATTTCCTTTTCGAATACTTCATTATATGATGAAATATTCTGACTCCTTTCATAATGTTACGTTTTTATTTTATTATTATGTGCTACTCGAAATATTTTTGTCACACTTTTGTAACATTATTACACATAATTTCTTTTTTGTCAACCCCTTAAATGTCACAGTATTTATTCGGACATGAAAAAAAGTCGTCACAACAGACGTTTTATTCCTTGTTTCTGTTATTAACGACCTTTTATTTTCTTATTCTGTCCCGTTCGATACTCAAATGTAACATTTTCGTAACATTTGTGTCGAAATTTTTTAAATCCACAAATTATATTCAATTATACCAACTGCCAATAGTTCTCTTTCTAAATTATTTCAATTCTACTTATTTCATTTTTTCATTTTGATTTTAATTTAAAGCCAAACCCACGTGCAGAATTATCTCCTGGGCGATTTGAGGAAGTGGAACAACCTGATCGGAAAGTCCCGCATTTGCAATGCTCTTTGGCATTCCATAAACTATAGAGCTTGCCTGGTCCTGAGAGATTACATACACACTCTTGCGTTCTTTGAGATGCTTGATCCCCTCTGTACCATCTGCACCCATTCCTGTCATTACAACACATATATTATTATCATAATTGCATTCCATAAGAGATTCATACATATAATTGGCACATGGTCTGACACCCTCCCTGGTGGGTTCATCTGAATATGTTATAGCATTCTTACCTGCCGCAAGTTTCTTAACCTTCATATGACTTCCGGCTCTTGCGATATATACATGTCCTTTCTGAAGGATTTCTCCTTCTTCCGCCTCTTTGACGGATATTTCACTTATCTGATTGAGTCTTTGTGCCAATGTAGCCGTAAAACCTTTGGGCATATGCTGTACAATGAGCACAGGAGCGTTAAGGTTGGCCGGCAACTGTGGTACTAACGATTGCAGGGTCTTGGGACCACCGGTTGAAATGGCGATTGCTACAATAGAACTTCCGGATATGTGCACCGGATGTTTCTTGACAATATCCACAACCTTTCTGACCACCTTCTTATTAGCCCTCATCTGTTCATAAGACTCGAAGACCGGCGGTGCACTTTCTGTTACAACAGACAATACCCGCAGCATATCCTGCTTGAATTCCTCGCTCTTACAACCTGCAACGTTCTGTGGCTTATGAACAAAATCAAGGGCACCCATCTCAAGTGCGTCTAATGTTACCTTTGCACCCTCAGTTGTATCTGTACTGGCCATCATCACTTTGGCTTTGATATTATTCTTACGAAGTTCATTGAGCAATTGAATTCCGCCCATCTTAGGCATGTTTACATCAAGTACTACCGCATCATATGTATTTCTTTTTAACAGTTGAAGAGCCTGTTCTCCGTCAGCGGCCCTGTCAACCACTTCAAATCTCTTGTCACTATTGATAATATCACTTAATACTCTTCTAATAAGGGCAGAATCATCAACAACCAAAATCTTTTTTGCCATTTGAATAAACCTTCCTTCTGCGCACTAATCCGGCATATATTACATAGCATGAGAAGTACTTCCTACATTCTCATAACCTCGAAAACTTCGCCAAACAATTAATAAGTTAAAACTTCAACTTTTCATTAATTTTTTTAATCTGTTTTGTTGCTTTCTGTATGATTTTCTCATCTTCCGATTCTTTCGCTAAGGCGAGCACTTCTTCCCAATCCTCAAGATCATCGAGAAGCATTCCTTTGTACTGTTCGTTAGTCATACCCATTTCTTCTACCATACCTGTCACCTCCGACAAGCCCTCTCTATATGATATTTTGGATTTCCAAGTCAGAGAAAGCACCTTGAAGGACCTTCTCCGTTTTATAAAGAATACCCTTCCCGGCAAGGGTATTATAACATATTCCTGTAATTAATGCTATGTCAAATTATATATTTGTCATTATTTATAAACCTGCATCCAATATCTGCATATCATTAAAGAAATCAGTGTAATTATTAAAGCAAAAAAGCGCTTCTTCCGGCATATAAGCCGTAAAAAGCACATATATTTATACAAGTACTTTGTACATTTTCGCTATATGGTTTATTGCGGGGGCTGTCTCCCCTTGACAGCCCCTAATGTTTCACGCGCAATATCCTATAAATAATTACTTCAATAATTCCTTTTTATTTTTATCTGATTACATGTCATTTCCCCTGACCATGTAAAACCATAGGATTTCAAATTTAACGTAAAACTCTTAGTTATCACCCCTCTACCTATATATTTGACCATTTATTATACAGGCACATCCACACCTGTATTTTTCACCATTATAGTTAATTATATCAGACCATAATAGTACTGCCGGTGCATAAGCGGCACAATTTATTATTAAGTTTGTGGTGGTCACTCCACAAAAGGTTTTTCGAAAGACCTATAGAAATCATACACAATAAAATTATAAACTTCAATGAATAAACTCTATAAAATCATATATATTTTATTTTTTTTATAAACTTTTGTTTATAATTATAAATAAAATTTTATAATTATAAACAAATTGTTATAATTTGTGGATTTTTTATGAAATACTTTACTTATTTGAAATTTATGTTAAACTATAACATAACACTTTTTATACCAATAAAGACATTTATATCTAATCATTTTTTCGAATGAACTCGATATACTAATAGTAACAATAGTTTTTTTACACATTATACAAGGAGATGATTCTATGAAATTAGAGCGCTTGAGTGAGAATCAGATTCGCTGTACTTTGAATAAAGCAGATTTGGCTGACAGAGAATTAATGCTTAATGAATTAGCTTACGGCACAGACAAGGCCAAGGAGCTGTTTCGTGATATGATGGAACAGGCTTCTGAGGAATTGGGATTTGAAGCTAATGATATACCTCTTATGATAGAGGCCATTCCAATCTCACCGGAATGTCTGATATTGATAATTACCAAGGTTGAAGATCCTGAGGAATTAGATACACGTTTCTCCAGATTTTCAAAATATACAGATATAGAAATTGATGATGAGGATGATGATACCGAAGATGATAAAGATTCAGATTCTTCCGATGATGATATGTCATTATTAGATACGACCTCATCACTTCTCGACACACTTTCCAATATTGTTGAGAACATTGAACAGGTGAAGAAACAAAGTGAATCCGGCGGTCCGGCTAACTTTGTTCCGCTATCAGCTTCCCTTAGGGAAAGTCAAGCCAAGTCATCTGATAAGAACAAGGGAAAAACTACCGACAATAAGAAACCTGTCAACAATACTAATTATCGTATATTCTCTTTCCAGAATATTAACGATATCAGCAAAGCTGCCAGCATGGTTTCTTCAATTTATCAGGATGATAATTCATTATACAAGAGTCCTATTGACAATCTGTATTACCTTATTATTCACAACAAAAAGGGAGATACAGAGAATTATCAGAGAACCTGCAACCTCTTAAGTGAATACGGAACCAAAGTAAAGGGTAATTACGCAATGCCATATTATTTTTCAGAGCATTTTACACTCATCATCAAGAAAGATGCAATTCAGACTTTGGCCAGCATTTAATTACAATACTTTTTATCATTAATATTAGTTATCTTTTGACAATACGTTTATACAGAATCAATATTCATAAAAAGAAGAGGTTCGATTGTACCGAGCCTCTTCTTTTTTTCTGATTGTTTTTGTTGCTTTCCAATTATATACTTACTGTTTTATATATTTCTTTTGATCACCTTGGGTCATACTCCCCATTTTTTCCTAAATGCCAATGCTATCAATCCAAGTATTGATGTTGCGAACGCCAACATAACAGGAACTATCGGTAATGCGTCACCGGTCTTTGTTGCCGAATTAGTGGTCTTCGAAGTTACCGATACTTCGCCATTCTTATCAATTCTGACTTGCGCCTTAGTGGTCTTATTCTTCTTTACCTCAACATCTACCTCTGCATTCTTTGAAACCGTGTAACCCTTCGGAACCTCTGTAACCTTTACAGTATAATCACCTACAGCCGTTTTCTTTATTGTCACCTGACCATCATTGTTAGTTGTATACTTCTTAGTCTTGCCATCCGGATTGGTAACAGATATCTTAGCTCCCGGAACCGTTCCACCTGTCTTCTCGTCATAAATCGTGATGATAAGATTTCCTTTGCCCTCATCTTCGTCATCATCATCCTCGTCATCGTCACTCTCAGTAGTCTTCTTTGTTGATACCCCTGACTGTTGTGTAGTTATTTGCTCTGATGCGGTTGTCGGCTGCTGCGTAGACACTTCTGAACTTGTGGTATTTTGTCCGTTCTTGTCTTCTGAACTTGTAGTATTACCACCTGACTCCTGTGATGTTCCCTCCTTTGAAGAACCCTCTTCTGAAGAACCTTCTTCTGAAGTATCATCCTTCTTGTAGGTGTTTGTATAACCTACACCTGATATTTTTCCGCTCTTGACTTCAACTGTTACACTGTCTTTTGTGCCACTAATATCTGATTCATCAGGAACAGAAACTGTTGTAGCTATTGTTACAGTCTTACCTTCTTCCTTATACCCTGATTCCGTTACGGTATATGTACCCGGTTCAAGATTGTCAATATTAATGGTGCCCATATCATCCGCATCTTTATAATATACTGTCTTAACAACCTTACCGTCCTTTGAGATTGTAAATGCTATCTTATCCTTAATATCCTTTGAAGGCTCAGCACCACCGAACTGCTTTCTTATATTAAGGGAACCCTTAGCAGCGGCATCTTCTTCATAGGTGTTCTCAAAATTAACAACAGTTGTTTCTCCATCAGTTATTAAAACATTGGAAGCTGTACTTCCTTTAGTTAATCCACTACCATTTCCAATAGAATATTTAACCGTTACCGTCTTTCCGTCTATAGTCTCAGTAGTCTCCGTGACACTATAAGTTCCTACCGGCATATTTGTCAAAGTCAGTTTGTAAGTTCCATCACTCTGAAGCTTAAGTCCCTGCTCATCTGTTTGTGATATTTTGAAGGTTTTATTATAATTATTCGGACCTGTTACGGTAAATTTCAACTTACCTTCCCGTTCTTCTTTTGTAAGTTCTCCGTTAATGGTCTTAACTAATTCAAGAACTCCAACTTTATTCTTCGTGTATTTATTACTGATTGTTACTGTTTCCTTTTGATCTGCTGTAGCAATCTTCTTGCTGCTATTATCAGATATACTAACAAGAGAATATCCCGCTGCCTTATCCTCGTCAGATAAAACCTCTTTAACAGTATAGGTAGTATCCAGTAATATATCAGTAATATCTATTGAACCATTATTATTGATTTCAAACACCTGTGCTACGTTGGCTTCAAATGCCACCATTTTAACTCCGGCACCATTGACATTTACTGCATAGCTTCCTGCCTTATCAAAACTAATACTTACAGGGAAAGTTTTTCCCGCAGGAACTGTATCCCCTGTAGTTGTCTTTTTGATATGAAGCTCGCCAACTTCCTTTTTCGGAGTCTCGTATGTATTTTTAACTTCTACCGACTTTTGAGCATCTTTGGTTACTGTAACTTCCTCTAAGCCATTTACCGCAAGAGTAAGATCCGCCACTCTGGCATCCGCTTCTTCTATTGTATATTTACCAACCGGTAAGTTATTAATCTTAAGGGTAGCATCTGCAGCGATTCCGGAAAAATAATGCGGAGTCGAGGTTCCTACAGTACCATTATTATCCGTTATATAGTTTCCATCTGAATTTTTAACTGCAAAACGGAAACTTGTCGGCAATGTCTTTGTAACGTCACCCTTTTTCTCTACTTTCTTTGTAATTGATAAAGAACCTGTGTCCTGCTTATATATGTTCTTAAGAGCAACCGTCTTTGTCTCTCCAGCCACAGCAATTGTAGCCGTTCCCTCTGTAACACTTGTACTATCTAATGTACAACCTGCAATCTCTGCACCGGTCTTATCCTCTGTAACAGTATATGTGTCAAAAGAAAGACCATCAAAAGTCTTTGTCTCTCCCGCCTTAATTGTATGCTTAACTTCTGAATCACTTATACTTCCGTCTGCCTTAATCCATTTACCTGCTGAATTCTTAATAGTAAATGAGTATTCCTTTCCGCTTGTGGATGTCGGAGCTCCTGTTACAGTCTTGGTAACTGAAAGAGAACCCTTATTAACCAAGTTATATACTGAACCAAGTGTAAACTGTGTTCCCTGTAAAGCAAGATCATAATTAACTCTGTACGCTGTACTGTTTTCTACACTTGTCGCAGTTGCTCTGTTATCTGCTGCTTTATCCGCTGCAGTTAGATACTTCCATGAAGAAGCTTTTAATTTTACAAGCCCGCCTACAACATCAACATGTATCTTAATATCTATTTCACCATCTGAGTTGGTGATTCCGTCCTTCTTCTTTGATAAATCCTCTTTAACAACATAATAGAAGTCTTTTCCATCATCTGAGGTAGTAAATGTCAACTTTGAAAATTCAAATGCATTAGTTGCTGTTGTCGATACTGTCTCTATAAGATTAGACTCACTAACCGTAAAATTAGCATCACTCTTATATAATTTGAAATTGAAATCACCTGCCGCCGTTGATACTTTTGTATCATCCTTAAGATTTTTTTCTTTTGTGCTTGAATCTACTGTATAATCCTTATATGATCGCGTAAATCTCTTCTGTGCCGCAATAGTTAACTCACCGTTAAGCTCCTTCTGTCTTCCTCTATATATATAATGCCACTCTGAATTGTTATTACGGAAAGTTCCTCCGGTAACAACCCATCCTGAACTGGTTGATTCAACAGACACTTTAGCTTCATCATTCGGAATAAGCATCAATCCTGCTGCCTCTCTGATTTCTACATTTGTAGCATCCGGGAGATTCCATACTATTTTCTGAGCTATTTCACTATCTACTACAGCATTTTTTTCCCATTGACCATTACCGGTTTTTGAATTAATAAAACCACTGCTCTCATAAGAAGTAAAATCTTTATCAACAACATGAACAAGAGGACCTTTAACATCAGCTTTTGTCCAACCGTTAAAATTAAATACAACTACTGTACTTGATGGTTTATTAATTCTTAAAGCCTCTGTCTTTCCGGACTCTTTAAAAATTGAACCTAATACCGAATCTTCGGGAACTGTGATATATACAACCTTATCTTTATATGTATAATTACTTCCCGTTTTATCGCTCAAATCAATGACATATTGATTGTTATCGTTAATGTTTTTATCAGCTTCGTATTTCTTTATATCAATAGTAGAAGGTTTTTCTTCAAGCTTTTTAGATTCATCTTGAATATGCTTTACCATTGTACTGATACTTGATGATATTTCTGCACTAGTATGAGTCTGTGCATGAATTGCAGGATTACCATCGTTATCACACCATATTTTTCTTGTAGTCTTCTCAGTATTACTTAGCGTATCCGCAATCTTACTGGTAGTGTCAAAATAAAATTCTGCCTTACATGATTGAAATGTTGCATTACCAAATCGAAGATAATCGTGGTTTGTTCCAGGACCGCCTTTGACATCCCCCATTATATAATACATAGGTTCATCACCTGCAAGATCTGCCTCAATAACATCATTTTTCACGTTCACAAAAGTATTTACCGCAAAATTTGTTTCTGAATGATTATTAAGTTCAAACGTGTCTGCGACTATTCCGTAATTAACTGCACGTCCTAAAATCGAATTATGATTGACACTGCTGGCTGAATCCAATTCAGCCGCCTCACTTATACTTCCAGCCCCACCGACAGAAATCAGTGATAGCGCCATAATTCCGGCTGCCGCCAATGATAATACTCTTCGAAATCCTTTTCTTTTCCTCATATTTGTCCCTCCATAATTATACTGTAATGTCTATGAGTTATGTTAACTAAATCCTTGTTTTACTAATATTACCCGTTTATTTCCACAAGTCCAGTATTCTACATACTTATTTTTAATTTACCTTAATAAATCAATTATGTCAACATGAATTTTGTAAAAAATTATCAATAAATCCTTAACATTTAAAGGTTTTTTCTGTCATATTTTATAATAAACTACAAAATATGGAAAATAAGTAAAAAAACACCCATTATATTGCGTTTTACAAATAATAGGTGCTCAGAAAAAACCATAAAATTTTTAATTTGTTTCTATTTTTATAGCGTTATATCAATTAATATGCCGACTCC
>JAFUGT010000167.1 GCA_017469275.1 Lachnospiraceae bacterium | reverse complement strand
TCCTTATCATCCTTAGTTGCAGATACAACACCCTGAGGCTTATTGAGCATAAAATATTCAAACTCATTATAGATGAGCTTTTTTCCGTCAAGACAGACCTCGTCAATATCGGGATTAATCTTTATATCGCTCTTTCCGGCAGCTTCACCGTTCACTGTCACCTGACCTTTTTTAATTTTAATCTTTACCTCGCTTCTTGTCCCCGCACCTGCATCCGCAAGGAATTTATCAAGTCTAATATCTGACATTATTCATCCTTATATATATTATTTTGTTTTTAAAAAACTTTATTGACTATTGAATTATTTTCCGCTATATCTAATCATTTAAACCACTTATAGCGCACTATAATATATTCACACATAAATCATCGCTGTCAACTACTCTTTGAATTATTTTAAAAATATATCGATTAGCCGTCAACTTCATTACAGCCAATCGATATATCATCTTTATATATATTCAAAAAACATTTAAACAGCCAAAATAATAACTATTATTCTATGTAACATGGTTCTTATCCCGTCACACATTAACTAATCATTAAGCGTACTCTTGTGATCTTCCTGAATCTCCGGATGATATGAAAGAATAGGCTCTTCGTCCTCTCCTTTTATATTTCGGTTTACATAATTTTTTGTAAGTTTAATCACCATAGGAATAAGTGTAATTACACCTATAAGGTTAGGAATCATCATAAGTCCGTTAAAGGTATCTGATATATCCCATGCTATGGATGAGGTCATAATCGAACCCGAAACTATAAGCAATACGAAGAAAATTCTGTAGTACTTGGAAGATTTCTCACCAAAGAGATACTCCCATGCTCTGGTTCCATACTGTGACCAGCCAAGAACCGTTGTAAATGCAAAGAGCAAAATCGCAAGTGATACAAATATCTCACCCGGTCTGCCAAATACATTTGAGAAAGAAGTTGCAACAAGTGTAGCATCATCAGTTCCCTCGGCTGCAAGACCTGTACTTAAGTCAATTGCACCGGATGAAAGAACTACGAGTGCAGTCATGGTACATACAACGATAGTATCAAAGAATACCTCAAATATTCCCCACATACCCTGGATAACCGGCTCCTTAACATTGGAAGATGAGTGAACCATAACGGAAGAACCAAGACCAGCTTCATTTGAGAAAACTCCTCGCTTACATCCCTGAACTACAGCCTGCTTGATAAGAAGACCACCTGCAGCACCTCCAACAGCCTTAAAATCAAAGGCACATTTAAAAATAATCTTAAACATAGCTCCTACATCAGATATGTGGTATATAACAATCGCAATAGAACCCAATATGTACGCAATAGCCATAAACGGTATAACTCTCTCGGCGAATGCCGCAATCCTTTGAAGTCCCCCGATTATGATAAGTCCCGCAAGAATCATTATTGCAATTCCGATTAAAAGTGCAGGAATTGATATACCTGTATCTCCAATAGTAGCTGTTGAATTCTTAAAAAATGTTGATTTGAGATTAAGCGTAATCTTATTTACCTGTCCCATATTACCTATACCGAACGATGCAAGTATGGCAAATATTGAGAAAAGTACCGCAAGCACTGATCCGAGTGTCTTGCAATGCTTCTTGGAACCAAGACCGTCCTTAAGATAATACATGGCACCACCGCACCATTCACCCTTGCTGTTCTTTCTTCTATAATATATACCCAGTATATTTTCTGAGTAATTGGTCAGCATTCCGAAAAATGCGGCTACCCACATCCAAAATACTGCACCGGCACCACCCATGACGATAGCTCCCGATACTCCGGCTATGTTA
>JAFUGT010000166.1 GCA_017469275.1 Lachnospiraceae bacterium | reverse complement strand
GGTAATATAGTGATGGATTTCTAGTAACAAAATGTAAAAAATACTTTCGGTTATTAGTTATAAAATGCAGTTTGAATTAGCTTCAGTTTGATGTTTAACACTATAAGGTTTCCAACTATTGTCTCAGCCGATACAACCGTACCATCTGACGATACCGTACCGGCAGGAATCACATATGAAGATGATAGATTAACATGCAAAGCGGGACGTACAGCGATAATATCGGTGTAGACATAAATACCATTGAAGTAACCCCAGCCGGCGACAGTCACGTATGCTGCGTCATTAGTATCAACACCGGGCGAGCGCAGCCACCAGTGACAGTTGCCGGCATTGCTGCCACTTTTATCGACAGATGCTCCGTTAAACTTGACATAATCAGTTGCTTTCGCCTGTCTTGTTGTACTATTACTATCAAATGTTGCTGCAAAACCATATAACTTGTTTGAAGCCTCTTGTATAGATAGGAGATACACCTTATCCGTAGTGTTCTTACCGCCTGCCGTACCGTATTGCGTATTATCAGGATTTTCTACTGTTGTCTCTATAATTGCATTTTTCTCACCATCCGTAAATGCCACATTGATGAACGCACTATCATCAGTTGCATAATCATCTGTTCCGTTAAGCCAATCACGAAGCGTACAGGTCTCCCATGTACATTCTGCATCCTCTGGATTATATGGTTTACAGTCAAGTGCTTTGTCGGCTATAACAAATGCATCATCACCATCTACTGAAAGAACTCTCCACTCTATAGGTTTTTTCTCAAATTCAGCCTTCTGTTTGTAATTACCAAAATATACGCAGTCCCATGTAGTAACATCCCCGGAAGTTGATGGCTTCTTATATTCATTACTATTTTTTGTACTATTTGTTCCTGCCGTTACACTTCCATCTGACGTTACTGTACCTGCATCTTTCACATAAGAAGATGACAGATTAATATGCAAAGCGGGACGTACAGCGATATAATCGTCGTTCACATAAGAACCATCGTAGTAGCCCCAGTCGAAAATCACGAATGCTGCGTAATTAGTATCAACACCGGGCGAGCGCAGCCACCAGTAACAGTTGCCGGCTGTGCTGTCACTTTTATCGACATATGCTCCGTTTGACTTGGCATAATCAGTTGCTTTCGCCTGTCTTGTTGTACTATTACTATCAAATGTTGCTGCAAAACCATATGAAGTATTTGAAGCCTCTTGTATAGATAGGAGATACACCTTATCCGTAGTGTTATTACCGCCTGCGGTATGATATGATGGATTATCGATATTTACAACATTTGTACTTATAATCGACTCTCTTTCCTCAGACGTAAATGCCGCATTGATGAATGCGCTTTCATTATCTGCATAACCATCTGTTCCGTTAAGCCAATCTCGAAGCGTACAGGTCTCCCATGTACATTCAGTTCTTTCTGTATTATATGGTTTACAATCAAGCGCCTCATCTGCAAGAAGGAACGCGTTACCTTCACTGTCTATATCAAGTATTCGCCACTTGATAGGCGTTTTCGTCATTTCCTTCATATCCTGTGGGTAACTTCCGAACTGTATCTTATCCCAAGTTACGGTTCCGTCTTCCGCAGTCCTTGGATTATTGACGGTCGCTTTCACAGAAGCCTTAACAGGCAATGCGTCTGACATTACACTTGCCACAAGCGACAACGCCATAGTGACTACCGACAGTAATGCCAATCCACATTTCCATCTTTCCTTTCTCATTTTCTTCTTATCCTCCTTATTATTAATTATCTTTTATTTAGGCGTTTGTAGAACAAAAAAGAGCTATTTCACAGTAACTGTACATGAAGTGTATTTTCCATTCTGTGCAAATACCCATATCTTGCATTTACCTTTTCCTACAGCTTTGATTACTCCCTTCTTGTTGACAGTTGCAACTGTGGTATCGGCAGATTCATAGGATATCGGTCTGTGCTTCTGAATCTTTCTTGATGAATTGATTTCCTTAGCTTTAAGCTTGTAGGTCTTGCCGACCTTCAATTTCACCTTGGTTTTGTCTAGTTTTATCTTCTCTGCCGCACCATATTTGTCGCTGACGGTTGTGGCATGAACGGTCTTGGAGGTGCATATTATCACTTTCTCACCGTTTACTAACTTATATGCTGCCACATAATACTTGTAGTATTTGTTTTTCTTAAGTTTGGTTGCCTTCCAGGTTGTCTTGTTAGCGCCAAGTGATGTTATATATTGGTAATTATACTTGTGTTTTCCGTGATTACACTGATTACCGAATATGGCATAGCCATCTGCACCCTTTATCTTCTTCCATTTGAGGGTTATTGAATTCGATGTGTATTTAATTTCTCCTGCAAACAGGCTTCCGAAAGAAGAATTCTTCATATCTTTTTCAGTGCCCGAATCCGACTTAAGGTCTTCAACCGTAAGCTCTGTTTTTTGTTCTGTAGTTGCAGGCTTAACTGTGGTGTCTGTCTGCTGCTCTGTGGTTGTGGGCTTAACAGGTTCTGCTTCTTTTTTTACCTCCGTCCATTTTGCATACAAGGTCACTGCATCTGTCACTACATCCTTGTCAAATGTCCATACATTGGCATCAGTCCATGTCTTATCCATATACCAGCCGCCAAAGGTATAGCCTGTTGCCTCCGGCGCTTTAGGTTCAGCCACTTTATTCCCATAGTCTATAGTCTGAGCTGCAGGTGCCGTACCCTGTCCATTTATATCAAATGTAACCGTATATTTGTTGATTGTAGCAGTATAGCTTGCTTTATAGGTCGCATCATCCGTTACATCTGCCACTTTCGGTTCCCATCCCGCAAATGTATAGGTGTACTGTGCATCCTTTTCCTTGACGGGGTCATCAGCAGGCAGTTCAACACTTGAAGCCTTAGTTCCATAGCTGTAGGACTTAGCTGCCTTAAGTACGGTGGTGCCGTCCGAATCCACAAAGGTGACATTGTAATTGTTGATAGTCCACTTTGCATAAAGTGTTATATTATTTTTTACAGTATCGGCGTTGAAATTCCATTCATTAGTACATTCTTTTTCTCTGTACCAGCCGCCAAAGGTATAGCCTTTAACTTCCGGTGCTTTAGGTTCAGCCGCCGTTTTGTCGTATTCCACATTCTGCTCTGCAGGTGCCGTACCCTGCCCGTTTATATCAAATCTTACCTTAAAGCTCTTAATGTTTTGTGTATATTTAGCCGTATAGCTTACATCACCTTCAACTGCTGATATCTCTTTATCCCAACCGGCAAATGCATACGTTGAGCCTTCATCTTCCACCTTAGTCGGTTCTTCTCCGTCATAGGCAGGAAGGGTTCCATAGGGAACCTCAGCATCCGTCTCCAATACGGTGTCGTCCTCATTCTTCCATGTTACCGTATATTTGTTGACTGTTGCAGTATAGCTTGCTTTATAGGTCGCATTATCCGTTACATCTGCCACTTTCGGTTCCCATCCCGCAAATGTATAGGTGTACTGTGCATCCTTTGCCTTGATGGGATCATCAGCAGGCAGTTCAACACTTGAAGCCTTAGTTCCATAGCTGTAGGACTTAGCCTCCTTAAGTACGGTGGTACCGTCTGAATCTACAAAGGTGACATTATAATTGTTGATAGTCCACTTTGCATAAAGTGTTACATTATCCGTCACCGTAGAAGTGGCAAAATCCCATACCTTAGTGCATTCGCTGTCAGCATACCAGCCGCCGAAGGTATAGCCTGTAACTTCAGGTGCTGTAGGTTCAGTTACCTTATTCCCATAATCTACGGTCTGAGATGCAGGTGCTGTACCCTGTCCGTTGGCATTAAATGTCACCGTATAACTGTTCACCGTCCATTTTGCATGGAGAGTCATGGTTCCGTTTGTTGCATCAACGCAATCCTCGTTCAGAACATTCTTGTCGAAATCCCATTTATTGCCCTCTGTACAGGCCTTATCCTTATACCAGCCTCCGAAGGTATAGCCTGTCTCGGTAAGGTCACCGGGGTTTCTAACCTTATTTCCAAAAGGAACATCAGTTTGCTCTGCGGGTGCGCTGCCGTGACCGTTAGCATCGAATATAACTTTATATTTACGCTGATTTTCAGTAAACTGCGCAGTGTAGGTTGCCGGTCCGGTTACAGGTACTATTCCGGAAGCGGGTACAGTGGTATCCTCCGAAGACCAATTTCCATTAAAGGTATAGTCATATTGAGCAGTTGATGTTTTTGTAGGTTTAGGCGCAGTATCGGAATAAGAGGGAGTTTCCCCTTCCGGCAGGGGATCGACTAAGGTATTACCATCGCCGTCCTTCCATGTTATGTCATAACAGGCGGTCAGGGTAATAGATGATATAGATGCACCTCCGGAATTAACTATACTAACCTCAGAATCTCCGGTAACCATCCATCCGGTAATATTCTCTTTTTGCTCAGGTGTCAGATTTGTTCCAGTTATTTTATCATTGGATATAACTGTATGACTGTATTGAAAGGTATCATTAGCAGCCATTCCATCCGTAGAGTTACCGGGTGAAGCCACAGCTGATACTTTTTCATAAAACACCGTATTTCCATTGACAACATAGCTAATATCAGCATCGGGTTTGTTTGGATAATATGACACTGTTACATCTGAATTCCTTGTCATCCACTTGATAGTATCTCCGGGCTTTAATACATTACGAACCAGGCTTGTAAGATTATACTCTGGATCCTGTCCTGCCACACTAACAGGACTTCCGATATCATAATCCGCTGCCCTTACATCAGCAGGCAATAATGTGACTACCATTGCCAATACCATCAGCCATGCCAACAGGCTTCTCCGTCTCTTTCTGATTACATTGTCAGTAAGACGAGTTTCACTTAATCTTTCTTTCACTTTCCTATCCTCCTATTATTATTTTTATTAATTATCATAGCCGGAAACAGCATTGCTTCCAACCGGTTAAAAATCTATTCAGCTATCCGCTTATAATGTACTTCATATGCCTCATTCCGTCTCTTATGGTTCTTAACTTCGACTTTCTTTCATATCTGCACCGCCTAAGACTAACCGGTGTCTGCCCTATCGAAAGTCCGGCTCTTACCGCCTCTGCTATAAACTCTGTTGCAAATTCCATTCCTCTTGTCTTAAATCTGAGTTTTTTTACTGCATTTGCCGTCAATCCTCTCAGTCCGCAGTGAAAATCACCTACGTCCGTATGGAATCGCCATCTGCCTAATAATGACAGCACTTTGACTCCAAAGTAGTGGCTTATCGGCATCGCTCCTTTCTCAAGATTCCCTAAGAATCTGTCACCTATCATCATATCGAAGGGGCCGTACTTAAGGGGTTCATATATCTTTCCAATCTCTCTAATATCATATGTCAAGTCGCAATCCACAATAATAATGACCTCACCTTTACTAGCCCTTAAGCCGGCTCTTATGGCACTTCCATAGCCGGTGCGCGGCTCGTATATGACCCTTGCACCTCTTTGCCTTGCACACCTTGCGGAAGCATCGGAAGAAGCATTATCTACAACTATAACCTCTCCATTTATTCCATTCTCACGCATATATTTCCGGGCAAGCCCTGTGCATATACCAACAGTCTGTTCCTCATCCTTACACGGCATCAGCAGGGTAAGCTCAATATTATCCTTACCTTTTTGCATGCACCCACCTCCTCTTTAATACCTCGAAGACTGAAAGCTCATCAAGGATAAGCACTATTGCTAAGAACACCGCAAGCTGTGCCCTATATGTAAAAAAGCAATGCAGGTATGAATGATTATGAAGAACAATATACCTGACATAAGGAATACAGGTTATCGCCAGATACATGACAATACGTCTGCGATTCTTTAGCTTTCCTCTATATACAAAAGCCAGATAAGCATAGCCTATTATAAGCGCCACACCCACCATTACACCAATAATTCCTTATTCCAAGGGAAATACACACCGGACATTTCTTGTTACTGCACCGAGCAAAAAACTTCCTGTTGACATACCTGCCATATCATTTCTTCCTATTCTCTCTGCTATGTGCCCTGTGACATATGGCAGTGTATTCTCCTTAAGCACTATAGCCGCAAGAGCCCATTTACTCATCCATGTGCCTGCATATCCGATACCCCATGGCAATACGCATCTTCTGACTGTCACCCCATAGCCTGTATAACCTTCATCATCATTCTTTTCCGCCCACAGCATTAGCAAAAGTGGTATCGTAAGAGTCAGTGTTTCAGTCGTTAAAAAATCCAGATAATTAGTTATCATTCCAAAACAGAGAAATGCTATGCTGCACATACTCTCCTTTTTGCGCCATGCTATCTCAAGTGCTATCAGCGAGAATACCGGTGTCAGAATGAACATCCACGAATACTCTAACGATAAGGGCACATACCATACTGACACAAGTATGAGTCCCATAACCATACCCACTGCCGGTATTAAGCCTCTCCTTCTAAGCAGCACTATAATCAATGTAAGGTACAAAATGGCAATAACTATACCATTCAACACATAGATACCTTTTATGGATAATACCGTCAGTAATAACCGTACTATTGCGCCTGAACCATGCCAATACCGAAGATATTGCTGATTGGCAGGAATATCTTCGGTTACTGCATCACGAAGATTATCATTCTCATTCTGATAAGCTGTATAATAATATGACGAACGCATAACCGACTCTAATGGCCGCTTGCTGTCATACTGCCAGGTTATACCGAGAAGAATAGAATCCGCATAGCGGTCTATCCGACTGCTCGCAACATTCTCAATTCTTTCCTCGAACACCGGCCTGTCACACAAAAACATTGCCGACGCTTCCATATTAGAGGAAATAGCTTCCTTCGGTATTATGACTGACACAACTAACAGAACCACAAATACCACGATCATGACTATAAAGGTAATTATTTCCTTTAGGGGAAAATGAAAACCCTGCAGTTTATCTCTGTTGTTATTCTTATTCATCTTTGCAACCTGTTCTCTCATATCAAATACTTTTTATTCGAAAAGCTTACATTTATTATAATTAATGTTCACACATATTATACTCTTTGTCTTCGTCGATCATCTGCAAAACAATATCTGCAAATACCGGATCAAATTGAGTACCCTTACCACGCTCTATCTCCTTACGAACTATTTCCTGAGAAAGTACATCCCTGTAACTTCTGTGGCTGGTCATGGCGTCGTAGGAATCTGCCACAGCAATGATTCTTGCCTCCTCCGGTATGTCATTACCTGCCAATCCGTCAGGATATCCCTTACCGTCATAACGCTCGTGATGCCAATGAGCGCCTATAGCCATTCTCGCAAGTTCTTTTGCTTTGGAAAGAATATTTGCGCCGGTCACAGGGTGTTGTTTGATAATTTCATATTCTTCATCTGTCAGCTTGGCAGGCTTGTTGATCACAGAATCGGGAATGCCGATTTTTCCAACATCATGAAGCAGTCCCATCATATATATCTCTTCCTGTTTCTTTTCAGAATAACCATATCTTCTACCTATCTCTTTTGCATACTCTGCAACACGATCCGAATGACCATTAGTATAGTGATCCTTTGCGTCAATCGCCGCTGCCAATGCCTCTACGACCTGTACACTGAGTTGTGCAAATTGCATCTGCTTTTTGTTGGAATGAACCAGCACTATCCCCAAAATAGTAAATATCGACAGTCCGATCAGAACAGTAAAAATCAACAGAGAATTGAGTTTCTTGAATGCATTGGTTGCATTTGAAACAGAAAGGCAAAACCAATCATTTGAAACTCTTGTGGAATAAATAATATAATCCGAACCATTATAGTGCATCTCAAAAAAATCACCCTCGGCAAAACGCAACTGATCCACAAGTGCTCTTCCAAAAGTTCCATTTTCCTGTAAATAACTTTTGCCTATCTCAGCTTTATCCGAGTGAGCAATAACCTGATAATCCTGATCAAGTATTATCTCAATCTCGGATTCATTTTCAACATTAATATTCTCAGCCACAGTCTGAATCGGATCAATAGAGAAATCCAGTGCCACCACACTCTTGGCGTCGCACAGTGATTTTGAGAATGTTATCATCATGGTATTGGTCATGACATCTATGTAGGGGTCTACAACCGCAACCCTTCCCACAAATGCCTTTGCGTCAATATACCATGGTCTCTCAGTTGGTACAAAATCTTCTCCCCGCTCCCATTCAGCTCCATCTAAGTATGTTTCATTGATATAACCGTAGATAGCAGAAGCTCCTTCCAAAGTGGTACTCTTAACAGCTATGGATTCGCTAACCAGATAATCGCAGATATCTTTATTCGACTTGCCTGCATGAATCATATCGTCCAATGTATAACTGACCAGCTTGATCGTATCAATACCTTTAGACAGATAATTGTCAATCTGCTCGGCTGACATCTGAGCATTTAATTCTCCACGGGTTATGATTCCTTCCCGGGTTTCTCTATACAGCATAGAATAATATATCAGTATGACTGCAAGAAAGAAGCTGATTACAAACACTGATATCAATATATTTCTAATACCTGTTCTGATTTCTCTTTTTTCGTGATTCATTATATATCACCTCATACTACACACATTATCTTATGGTGGTTATATCACTTCCAAACCATTTGACAGAAATCTTAGCCAGACTGCCGTCCGCTTTCATCTCGCTTAAAATCTGTTGTACTTTATCTCTCAGGGATTGATCCTCTTTTCTAAAGCCAATGGCATATTCGTCTTCACCAAAACTGTCAGGAAGAATAAAATAGGATTCACTCTGCGAATTAACGAAATGATAAGCTACAACTGAATCTACAAGGGCAGCATCCATCTCTCCCTGTTTTAACTTTTCCAAAAGTTCGACATTATCATCAAATAGTATTGTTTCGACTTCTTTATACAAATCAGAAGCTGACAGTGCATCATGAGCTGTAGAACCTACCTGTACCCCCACCTTCTTACCTTTCAGGTCATCGAGTTCAGCCACTTGACTTTTCCCCAAAAGCAAAAAGATAAATTCATTTTTCATGTATGGTTCTGACAGACACATTGTTTGTATACGCTCATCGGTCACAGACATGCCGCTCCAGATACAGTCAATATCACCGTTATTCAAATCTTCTTCCTTGGTACTCCAATCAATAGGCTTCTTAACTAACTTAATCCCAAGTCTGTCACACACTTCCTGTGCCACATCAATATCAAAACCGACAATCTCACCGTTTTCATCATAGTAACCCATTGGCGGAAATTCCACATCCAGTCCCAGCACCAACTCTCCGGCATCCATGACTTTCTTTAAGGAATCGTCGCCGTTAGCACTATTTTTTGCATTGCCACAGCCGGTTAATACTGCCAATATCACAGTCGTAAGCATTAACGCTATCATTTTCTTAGCTATTCGTTTCATTTTTATTTTCCTCGTATAATAAGTGTATAGCCAGTAGAAATGATGGTTATGCACTTATCCTTTCTATAGATTTATAGATGATCTGAGACACCCGGATAACTCCTTTCCATCTCATCTACATTGGTTATTAGTTACATAGGTTATTCTGT
>JAFUGT010000165.1 GCA_017469275.1 Lachnospiraceae bacterium | reverse complement strand
GACACGACCATGACCATGAGCACGAGCACGACGGACATGATCATGAACATTATCATGACCACGACCATGAACATCACCATCACCACCATGAACACCGTGGTATGAGAGAAATAACGGATATTATTAATCAGGGTACAATGACAGATGGTGCAAGAGCTTTGGCACTTAAGATTTTTGACATACTTGCTCATGCGGAGTCAAAGGCGCATAATGTACCGATAGAGGAAGTACATTTCCATGAAGTAGGGGCGGTTGATTCCATAGTTGATATTGTCTCAATAGCAGTATGTTTAGACAATCTGGGTATTAAAGAATGCATAGTCACACATCTTACCGAAGGGAAGGGAACGGTTAGATGTCAGCATGGAATACTTCCGGTTCCTGTTCCGGCGGTGCTTCATGTTGTATCTGATAATCATATACCGATAGAGATAACAGATATCGCAGGAGAATTGGTCACACCTACGGGTGCAGCAACAGTTGCTGCTATATGCACTTCCAATGAGTTGCCCAAAACATTTACTGTTGAGAAGATAGGCATGGGAGCGGGCAAGAGACAATATGAATGTGCCGGAATACTGCGTGCTATGATAATTTCATAGGATTAATATGAAAGGGAACTAACAATATATGGAAAACAAAGCATCAATACTCAAAAACAAGTTATATCTGTACATTACGGAATTTTTTGCAGGAATGTCTGTGATGGCAGTAGAATTAGGGGCTAGCAGACTACTGGCTCCCTATTTTTCGTCATCGCAGATTGTGTGGACAATCATAATAGGTACAATAATGATTGCCATGGCACTGGGAAATATCTATGGTGGAAGAAGTGCAGATAAAAAACCAGACCCGGATATACTCTACAGACGGATACTTGTGGCGGCAATGTGGATTGCAGCAATTCCTGTACTTGGAAAATATGTAATAATAGGAATTGCTGGAGTCTTAATATTTTCAATTAACAGTAATTTTCTTATATGGGCGGCATTTGCTGCCTGTATGGTAGTATTTGTGTTTCCCTTATTCCTGCTTGGAACGGTTACGCCATCTCTTGTCAAATATACTGTTGACAGCCTTGATGATAACGGAAAGACAGTTGGTAATCTGGGGGCGGCTAATACAATCGGAAGTATTATAGGAACATTTATACCAACCTTTGTTACTATTCCTGCTGTTGGAACTGCCATAACCTTTCTGATATTTGCGGGAATTTTGCTGGTGCTTGCCATCATTTATTTCATAAGTGCTAAGAGAGGAGTTAAGAAATCCGTAGTTAGCGTTATATTGTTCATACTCTGTTGTGTGTTTGGGCATGACGGAAGTTTTGCTTTCTGGGAAAATGATCTGGCTTATGAGGGGGAGTCGGTGTACAACTACCTCCAGGTGAAAGAGGATGATGAAAATGTTATATTGTCCACCAATGTCTTATTCGGCGTACAGTCAATCTTAAAAAAGAATCAGGGACTTACAGGAATGTACTACGATTATGCCATGGCGGCACCTTATATGGCTGGGATTAAAGAGAAGGATGAACTTGATATGCTGATTCTTGGTATGGGTACGGGAACATATGCAACCCAGTGCAGAAGATATTTCCCGGATACATCTGTTAATGACGGTACCAATGATATTATAGATAATGATAATTCAAATGACAGCGCGGAAAATGACAAGACAATAGAAAATGCAGACATCAGTACAGAAGATAATGAGATAATAGAAAATGCAAACATCAGTACAGAAGGTAATGAGACAATAGAAAATGCCCGTATCAACATAGAAGGTGTTGAGATAGATGATAAGATTACGGATTTGGCAGTTAAGTATTTTGAACTTCCTGAAGAAGTTAAGGTTACGACCTATGACGGCAGGGCGTATCTTAATGCCATAGATAAGAAATATGATGTCATCATGGTGGATGCTTATCAGGATATAACTATTCCCTTTCAGATGTCATCTGTGGAATTTTTCACTTTGGTAAAAGAACACCTTAATGAGAATGGCGTTATGGTCGTAAATATGAATATGCGCGGACAGAAAAGTGGCAATATTACCGAATATCTTTCAGACACTATTGCTAATGTGTTTGATGAGGTATATACTGTGGATGTTCCTTTTAATACTAACAGGGAGTTGTTTGCAACGAATAATCCTAATGTGCTTAAGGTGTTTGCAGATAATATGGAGAAGGAAAATAACAGAAATTTATCTGATATGATGGAGATGGTATCGTCACATCTTACCGTTTATGAAAAAGGTGATTATCTTATGACAGACGATCAGGCTCCTGTGGAACTTCTTGGTATGCGGGTGATCGATGAGATTATCAAGAATGAAGTGGAGTATTATAAGGATATATACAATGAAGAGGGAATAGAAGGACTTCTTAATGCGATGTAAATAGAAGGGAGATAGTAATATGCATCTTTTAGTTCTGATTCTTACCAGGGGAAACGGCATCAACGAGCTGCTGCGCGAACTTGCTGAGCAGGGGATTAGTGGTTGTACGATAGTCAACACAACAGGTATGAAGAGTATCATTGAAAATTACGAGGATCTTCCGATGTTCGGAATGCTCCGTCATATTATGGAGGAAGAGGACAAGGAGGAGAACAAAATGTTGCTCTTTGTTTTAAAAGATGATGAGATTTCTAAGACAAAGCGTACAATTCATAGTGTTCTTGGTGATTTCAACTCACCGAACACGGGAATAATGTTCACACTTCCGATAGATTCAGCAGAAGGGATCGGTGGCAGTGATGCATTTAAATGATCTTATTTACATAGCGATATTTCTTGCAGGAGCTTTGATTGCAGGAAAGATAGTTAAGCAGATGAAGCTGCCAAATGTGACAGGTTATCTTGTTATGGGAATTCTGGTGGGCCCGCATTGTCTCAATATTATAAATGAAGATGTGATTGCCCATTTTTCCATAGTGTCTGATATGGCGTTAGGTTTTATAGCATTTTCAATTGGTGCGGAATTTTCCATCAAGTATTTGAAAAAGGTGGGAAAATCCCCGGTAGTAATCGCGATACTTGAGGGATGTACGGCAACGATATTGGTCGACATTACATTGTTGCTTTTGGGTTATGATGCACCTCTTTCGTTGGCACTGGGAGCGATTGCATCCGCTACTGCAGCAGCCTCGACTCTTATGATAGTTAAGCAGTACAAGGCAAAAGGACCGGTTACCAATACTCTTCTTCCTGTGGTAGCTATGGATGACGCAGTGGCACTTATGAGTTTTGGTTTATCCATGGCTATAATTAAAGTGTTAAGCTCCGGAGCATTTTCTGCAAAAGCAATATTTATGCCGCTGGTTGAGATATTCGGTGCGTTGTTATTTGGCGCTGTGCTTGGGTTTATCATGACGCAGTTAGTGAGACTTTATACCGGACGGGGAAATCGTCTTGCCGTTACAGTGGGAATGACGTTTTTGTGCATTGGTGTATGTAACATGACAGGCTTCTCTTCGTTGCTGGCATGTATGATGATGAGTGCGGTATTTGCCAATACTTCAAGATATACGGATAAGATATTTGAGCCTTTGGACAGAATGACACCGCCTTTCTATATGATGTTCTTCATTCTGTCAGGTGCTTCACTTGATATAACTATCATTCCGAAAATCGGACTTGTGGGTGCTGTGTATGTGGTTGTAAGGGTGCTTGGAAAAATGCTTGGTGCATATATCGGTGCGGTTATATCAAAAGCTCCCGCTGTGGTCAAAAAGTATCTTGGTCTTACGCTTATACCTCAGGAGGGTGTTGCAATCGGTCTGGTAACTGTTGCTAAGGGAGCTCTCCCGCAGTATGGCAATACGATACAGACTGTGGTACTTTGCGGAATAGTTATATATGAACTTCTCGGTCCCATGATTACTAAGATGACCTTGAAGGCGGCGAAAGAGATTTGATAGATATAAGTCAGTCAATAATGATTAATGTTTAATAGAATATTAATAATAGCAAAAAGCCCTGCTTCTCAATTATGTTTTTGTGAAGTAGGGCTTTTATGGGTGATCAAATGCTGATTAGCATTTGTAGGGGAGCAATATTATCTTTCCAAAATAGTAGGAGAGTTATTGTTGTCCCGGAGGAGTCGGGGCATTGTTTCCGCCACCGCTTGAGGCTGCGGAAGTTGAAGCCGATACTGTGCTTAAAGTTGTTGTACCTGATTTGATCGTATAACTGCTTCCGCTCACAAGGTTTGGTGATGAATAAAGTATGTAACCGGCTGTCTTCTTTGTTGTATATGTATATAATGTATTTCCGGTACTGTCGTTGATGGTTATGGTGCTTCCGCTTGCAATAGAAGAACTTCCTGAACTGCCTGTGTTTCCGGGTCTTCCACCCATTCCGTTCATTCTGCCTGATGAGCTTGCACTGTATTGAATGTAAGGCTGATTAACAGTGGTTGGACCTTCTACCATTCCGCTACTGCCGATTCCGAATAGTGTAACGCCTTCACCGATTACAAAGTCACCGTCGCGGTCAAACACTCCGTTTCCACCGGAGGTTCCTCCAATGGTTATTATAGTTCCGCCATATGCATAGAATGAACCATTACAATCAATGCCGTCTCCATCTGCACTGTAATTATAGGTTGTTCCCTTTGAGTCACCTTTGTTAATTAGGGTAACTGAATGTGTTGTATCGTCACCAATTTCTACAGTTAATTCACCTGCGTTAACGGTTAAAGAATTGCCGCTTGTCTTATAAGAAGTCTTGGTGTATTCAACTTCTGTATCATCAGCGTATACATAATTTACTTTGTTCTTCTTAGCTGCATTGATTCCGTCATCATTTGAGTATACTGACACTGTAGGAGCAAAATCTGTATCAGTTGTTCCCATTACAATATTGCTTGCTTCTATACCTTCATATGCAGTGTTGACCTTGACCGATGCATCATTGAGGAAATAGAGGTTATTGACAACAGATATACCGTCATCTGACGAGTAGATATCAATTGTTCCGCCGCTTATGGTTGCATCATTGTTGCTGTGGATCGCATCATCAGGTGACCCGATAATGGTCTGACTGTCGCCGTTACCATTGTATTTGATTCCTGAATTGGTGGTATCTAATGTGATAGTACCGCCGGTAATCGTCAGTCCGCCTGAGGCTGCCTGATAATAGGTTTTGCCCGCCTCGTAATCACTTTCTGAATCGGTTATTTCTCCGTAAGTAAATGTTTTCTCTTTCGTTCCGGCTTTGATAGCTTTATGACTGCCGGTATCATAGACAACAGATTCTGTCTTAAGTCCTGTGCTTTCATTCTCTGATGATGTATTATAGCCGGATATATTAAGTGCTGTTAAAACACTGTTGGTTTTACAGAAATTAGTATTAGCATATTCGTAGTAGGTCTTAATATTAAGTGTTCCGTCAGCTATCACTACATTTTCCGCCTGTATGCCATCGCCGTAGCAGTTGCCGATGGTAACATTTCCACCTGTGATCCGTGCTGTGTCTCCGGCTTTGATACCGTCTCCGCCACATTCATTTTCACCTGTACCTATATTAATGGTACCGCCTGTAATCTGTACATTATAATTTTTTGCACTTATTGCATGGTCGGCTGAATTAATATTTATCTGTCCGTCTGTTATAGTTACTAATCCGTTCTTTGAACTGATGCCTTTGCCAAGGGCAGATGAAAGATTAAGGGTTCCGCCGTTTATGGTAATTCCACCACTTTCATATGTACAAGGATAGTTTACGGTAATAGTTTCGTCTGAATTTGTAGTGTATTTACCATCTGTTACAGCCTGCGCATAGTAACTATCCCAATCAAGATTGCCATCCGCATCATAATAGTTGGCATCAGTGTCGGATATATCGGTGTAGTCATATGTGCCACTTCCGGTTCCTTTTAACGCATCACCATTTGCTTTGACAGTGACTGTGCCACTTTCGATTATTACTGAATCTTTTGATGCAATACCGTCACTGGGATCTACATCGTCATTATAAGTAGCATCATTGTTAAAATTAGGATCGATTATATTAAGTGTTCCATCTCCTGTAATGGTTATAGGAGCCTTTTTGTTATATATGATTGCATTTGCCGTTTTGGTTACTACATCGTTTTCAGTAACGTAACCGGAACCTGTTATTGTTGAGTTGCCGTTTAAATTAATAACGAGAGGAGCATTTGTTGAATTTATAACAGGTGAAGCTGTAAGTGATGAATCGTCAATAGTTACACCATTCAAATCAATTTCAACTGTGTCTTTTACTGATTTAGGTACTTCTATAATTGTGTCAGTAACACTACCACTCAATTCATATTTACCGGTATTTTTAATTGTAATCTTTGTTGTATTATCTTCTGTACTGATTTCTACATTAGTGCTTTCTAAGGAACTTAATGTAGATAAATCAATTGATTCGACTGATTCATCTGTTAATGGAGTTGTGCCTGTAACAGCTTCTTCCGCTTCCTTTGTCGTATCCGTAGCTGTATCAACTGCTGTATCTATTTCACTCTGAGCATCTTCCTGAGATTTTTGACCGGATGTATCAGAGGTTTCGCCATTGTTTCCGTCAGGAGGTGTGGGTGGTGTATCTTGCTCCTGGCTTCCGTCGGGAGGTGTTGGCGGAGTATCCTGGTTTTGATTTCCGGGCTGTTCACCTGCTTCGCTGCTGCTCTGATCTGCGGAATCATTGGTACCTGTTGATGAGCTGTCTGTATTTGCCCCGTCAGAATTTGTGGCTGTGTCAGTAGCGGTGGAAGCATTTGAAGAACTACTGTTGGTATTCGTGGTGCTATTGCTGTTATTGGTGTTTGCAGTGTTGGCGTTACTGCTGTCGGTATTTGTAGTGGTTGAAGTGTCATTGGTATTGTTAGTGGCTGAATCAGTACCGGTAGAAGTACTAATAACATATTTATAAGATTTTGTTTTCTTCTTAACTGTGCTGGTTTTCAGTTTCTTCTTAGTTATAGTGGCAGACTTCTTGACAGCATATATCTTAAGTGTTGTTGTCTTAGAAATCTTAATAGTTTTTTTCTTTCCACTCTTTACTACTTTCTTGATATTAAGATTTGAGCCTGTTGAGTAATAGACTTTATAGCCTTTTACTGCTTTGATGGTCAGCTTAAATGCGGAAGTATAGGTGCCTGCTTTTTTAGAAAGAGTATACTTTTTTGTAGTTACCTTGTCGCTTGCGGCAGATACATTCTCTGCAGGGGTTGGTATGTACGCTAAGATCAATGCGAATACCATGAGTTTAGCCAGTAGTTTTCTTGTTTTTTTCATAGGTCGTCCTCCTTATATTATGGTGTCGGAATAATATGTAAGATGTCAAGGTCAAAAGGTAAAAATGTGCTTGCGCGTTGACATCATATGTAATATTCCGGGAAATGTTAGGTGGCATGCAGCCACTTATGAGTATGTGGTAATTATAAAAATGAATTCTTAAAAAAACATTGAAAAAGATAAAAAATATTAAACACAAGGCAATCAACTGTATTGACGAGTTTCGCAATTATCTAAGAATTATAAGATAGGGAGAAGATAATAAGTTAGTTAAAAAAATGGTTGACAAAATATTAATAATTGTGTACAATCTAATTGTATCAAATGATGCACACAACCGGATTTTAAAGGAGATTGATATTATGAATTTGTATGATTTTACTGTTAAAGCTCAGGATGGCAGCGATGTTTCACTTAAAGATTATGAGGGAAAGGTTTGTCTAGTTGTGAATACAGCGACAGGATGTGGATTTACAACACAGTATGAGCCGATTCAGGAGATGTATGACGCATTTCACGATAAAGGATTTGAAGTGTTGGATTTCCCTTGTAACCAGTTCAAAGATCAGGCACCGGGTACTGATGAGGAGATTCATACTTTCTGTACAGGACGTTTCGGAATCACATTTCCACAGTTTTCTAAGATTGATGTATTAGGTGATAACGCTGATCCATTGTTCAAGTGGTTAGAGGATAATACAGAGTTTCAGGGATTTGGTAAAGGACCTGCCGCTCTTATGATGGCAGGAGTAGTGAAGATGATGGATAAGGATTATAAGAATAACGGTAAAGTGAAATGGAATTTCACCAAGTTCCTGATTGACCGCAAAGGTAATATTGTTGCGAGATTTGAACCGACAGAAGATATGAAAGTGGTTCGTGCCAAAGTTGAAGAACTGTTGGATTGAAAGGCATACTGTTGATATCTGCGGAGAGGTTCTAGAACTATGGCATCTAATGAGATTATTAATAATAAAATGAGGAAAGAAGGAACACATATGAAGACTGTTAAAGAGGGAGAAACTTACGATTGTTTGAGACTGGAAAATCAATTATGTTTTCCACTCTATGTATGTGCTAAGGAAATTGTCAGAAGATATAAACCTTTTTTGGACGAGATAGATCTTACCTACACACAGTATATTGCGATGATGGCACTTTGGGATAAAAAGAAGCTTAATGTCAAGGAACTTGGAGATATGTTGTTCTTAGATTCCGGTACGTTGACCCCGCTTCTCAAAAAAATGGAGGAGAAGGGATTGCTTACAAGAACACGTTCTAAGGAAGATGAACGCAATCTTATAGTTGAGATAACCGATAAGGGCGAAGCACTCAAAGAAGAAGCCAAGACAATCCCGGAGAGGTTGGGAAGCTGCCTGTCCATGAGTGAAGAGGATGCAGGGAAGTTGTATGAGATATTGCACCGTTTTATGGGTACAATATAGAGGATTACTATCTTGTGTACGTACTCAATTAACGAAGCCAATGGCTTAGTTTAGTGATGACAGGTTAATATGAAGATTAATTATTATTAAGTATAATTGAATAGCTTCTTATAAGAAATAGGACGGGAACAATGTATTTCCGTCTTATTTTATTTGTCTGAAGTTACAAATTATGCTAAACTAAAAATAGAAATTAATAAAAAATATTTAGTAAAATAATACTATAATCATATGCCTGATTATGTACAGAAAAATTATCAATATGTAAAATAGAAAAAAACAGGGTGAGAAAATATGAATACTAATAAGGATAAGATAAGTTTGATAATAGGCCTATGCGATGATGAATTAAATGCACACGATACGATTGATAAAATGCTTGCAGACTATGCAGATGTAAATGATATAAATATAAATGTAATTCATTATATGTCTGCAAAGGAGTTGTTGGATGCCAATGATCAACTGGATTTTCTTCTGTTGGATATTGATATGCCGGAAACGGACGGAATTGAGGCGGCACACAAGCTTCGTGACAGAGGTATTGAATACAAGATAATCATGTTGACGGCAAGGGAGGACAGATATCGGGAGGCATTTAAGATTCAGGCATTCCGCTTCGTGCCGAAGCCCATAGACAAAGATGAATTATATGACGCAATTAATGATGTGAGAGAACATCTTGTGGGTATATCCAAAGTATGTGTGTTCCGAGATGGAGTGTCTTATGAGATAATTCAGAGGGATATTCTATATGTGGAGGCAGATAGATATGCAACATTGATCTTCACAAACGGTATGGAATATCGAAGTGAACAGTCCTTGACATCGTGGCTTGGAGTTTTGGATGACCGAGTATTTTTTCAGTGCCATAAATCATTTATCGTGAATATGGGAAAAATCGAGCAGATTGAAAAGAATGTAATACACATGGTAAATGGGGATAAGGTGGCAGTGTCAAGGCGACTTCACACGCCTCTGATGCATGCGTATATGGAATACGACACAAGAAGAAGGTAGTGATTTAGTATGAGTATAGTTTGGAAAATTATTAATAATCTGGTTTGGTTTTTTGAATTCTTCTCTTTTTTCTATATTTTTTTTCAAAGAGAATTTAGGCAAATATCGCGAAAGAGAATAATTTGTATAAGTATTTGTACTATATTATGGATTAGTGGATTAATGATGGGAGTAGACTGGACTGACAGTATGTTTACCCCATTTCCTATTGGATTGATTATAATATATACTATACTGTTTCTTTTATTTGATATTAATTTGCTAGAAGGAATAGTGGCGGCAGTTGCACAATGGTTAGTCTTGTGTATTTTAGAATCAATGGTGAGTATAGGGGTAGAACATTATGAATTGGAAAAGAGTATATCAGAATTGTTAATAATGACAATACTTGTGATACTATTCTGGATATTTTATTTTATGATAGGAAGAAGAATAGATTCTAAAATGTTTCGACTGCCAATAAGAATATGGTGCTTATTGGATGTTATTATTCTGGTGATAACAGCGATGATGAGTTTTTTTACCTATATGATAACAGAGGAGTTGTCGGATAGCAGAACAGCCACAATGGGTTCAATGCTATTTGCTATTGGCGGTACGTTAATCTGTATACTCTTGTTTGTAATGATTTACTATTATAACAGAACTCAGGAATTCCGAATGCAGAAAGAATTTGCAGAAGTGCAAAACGAACAGCAGCGGGAATATTTTCAACGGTTGCTATTAAAGGAAGAGGAAACCAGAGGTTTTAGACATGATATTATTAATGATCTGTTGGAAATGCGCAATTATTATGAAAAGGGTGAATATCAACAGCTAAAATCTTATTTGGATAGCACATTAGGCGTTGTGCAGAATATCAGCAAAGGCAGTTATGATGTAGGAAATGATATTATCAATACTGTTCTTAATTATTATCTTCATGCCATTAATGACAAGTTAGAGATTAAGGTGAATGGCTATATAGATGAATGTGTTTCTATTGAGCAAAGGGACTTGTGTGTAATATCGGCAAATCTTAT
Organism: Lachnospiraceae bacterium; assembly: GCA_017469275.1. GTDB lineage: Bacteria > Bacillota > Clostridia > Lachnospirales > Lachnospiraceae > CAG-590. The sequence continues at coordinate 14,127 of JAFUGT010000165.1, read as the reverse complement.
AAAAAATGCTGTAGAAGCAGTCGATAAGTTGGAGAAAGGGAAAGTAGTCTTCAATATAGAGCAGGGAAAACAATATCTATCCATAAAGATTGAAAATACATATGACGGGAAATTAACTACGGATAAAAATGGAAATATTTTATCGTCCAAGAAGGATAAGAAAAATCACGGTATCGGTATTCATAATATAAAGGAGATTGTGAATAAGTATGATGGAGGATATAAGGTTGAAATGACGGAAGATATATATTGTGTTACGGTGTTTTTGAAATTATCGTGACCGTTCAAAGGGATATAAGACCGTTCGTAGGGAATGGGGTTGAATTATATGAAGGTTTTGATAGACTACCAATTAATATAACTATCGAGAAAGGAAAGATTTATGGATTAATGGGTCCAAATGGGGCAGGAAAAACAACCTTGTTTCGTATAATTGCAGGTTTGACAAAACCGAATACAGGTAGAATTTTGATCAATGATAGCGATGAGAATATTTCAGAAAAAGCAATGAAATTATGAGAGATTTTTAGCCTGATTTACACCTTAAATCAAAAAATGTCGGGAAAAGTTCTGTTGGTGTAGCTATGCCTTTAATAGCTGTAAATATTGCTTTGCCCGAATCAACAATAGTTACAATCCTCATGGCAACGACGGGGAAGATTGGTATATCAGCTTTGACAGGGATTGTAAAAAATTATTATAGTTGCTATAAGGAGTATAACAATGCTGCAAAATATTACAAACGAGCAAAAAAATATGCAAAGTAAATATAATCTTATCGATAAAGTTAACTTGTTCCTAATGATTGTTTCTGCTATTGGAATGTTTTGGGGAGTGACAAATGAGTATATGTATATTGAAGCAGGCTTTTTCGTTACATTATTGATTTCGGGAACTGTATTTGGAACAGACAGTATCATAAGTGTGAGTAAAAGATATGATGTTATTCCTGATAAGAAAGTTAATACCCCCATTAAGACATTTATTCTGACGGAGTTGATTTTTGCAATAGTGGGAATTATATTTTCCTTATTATGCGTGAAGTTTGGAATATCGGAAGCATATCGTAATATAGTGGATATTATGTTTTGTGTTGCTTTAAATGTTGTTTTAATACGCACGAGACGCAGAGTTGAGCGGAAATGAGGTGACTATGAAACAGTATGTTAAAATTATTATTGAGTTTATTTGCGTCATTTTAAATGCAATATTTATGATTGCCATGGGATATATAAGCGATGGGTATCCTTCTGATAGTTGGTTTGATGGATTGGCAACATTACAATGGATTTCTTTTGTATTATCTATAATTGTTACGGTAATATTATTTATTATGACGATAAACGACAAGAAATCAGCACATGGAAAGGTTTATATAGTTTTATTCAATATTATATTAATACTGAGTTGTGCGTTAACAATTCTAAGCGGTGTTGGAACGGTATATATGAGGGATAAATACCCTTATATTTCTTCTGAACAATATAATAATATAAATAGATAAAAGGAAACTCTATGCTTGACAAAGCAAAAAGAAAGGTGGTATACTGCGGTTATTAGCACTCGATGCAGACGAGTGCTAATAACCGCAGCTTTTTGTTATGAACATAGTTACATTTTGTTTTCTATCGGAATGCAATAGTAGTTTATTGTTCTGTGTTTGTATGTATATTACGAGGTGATTGAGTATGGCTAATTTACCAATATACAATATTATGGTAGTACCGGATGCCAACATTTATTTGAAAAGTGATTATTATGAAGAGATGACAGGGAAGGAGCCTGTTATTGATGAACGTGTAATTTTGATGGTTGAGAAAGAGGAATACTCTAAGGATGAACTGACGGAAGACAGTTTCTATCCAATCGGTATTTCAGGTGTTATAACAGAGGCAAATGACAACGGTTATTTTCTTGTACATACAAGAAACCGTGTCAATCTTGATGAGATTACAATCTTTAAAGATCATACCATCGATTTATCAATTAGCAAACGTCCGGATATAGAAGATCTGGAGGTCAATGATGATATTACCGAACGAATCAATGCTGTTAAGTCGTTGGTCATTCAATTCTCACAGAAATATCAGTGGGGACCGCTTATCAGAAGCTATGCGTCAAGGTGGAGTACCCTTGGCGAGATTGGAACGGCATTTTCTCCCTGGCTGATGAACTCCAATAATGAGAGATATGCGATACTGGCAGAGGACAGCAAGAAGAAACGTTTTGAGATGTTGGAGAAGCTGCTTATCGAGAATCTTGAGATGGGAAAAGTTAATCAGGAAGCTCAAGGAGCCCAGGAGGAAGATTACCGTAAGATATACCGGGAGTCTGCCATCAAGAAACAGATGGAATATCTTCAGAAGGAATTAGATGAGATGCATCCGGAAAATGTTTCAGACATAAGACGTCTTGAAATAAGGGTTGCCGAGTCGGGAATGAATGAGACGGCAAGGAAGGAATGCGACAAGATAATTACAAGGTTAAAGCAGCAGGGGCAGGGAAGTTCAGAGTATGGAATGCTCTATGATTACGTGGATTATATGGCGGAACTGCCATGGAAGAAACAGCCTGCAAAGAAGATTAAGCTGGATCGTGCGGAGAAGGTGCTTTCAAAAGATCACTATGGTCTATCTAAGGTCAAGAACAGAATATTACAGCAGATTGCTGTAATGAATCTGAAAAAGCAACAGTCGGGCTCAATCATTTTGTTCGTAGGCGCTCCGGGAACAGGTAAGACCAGTATCGGACAGAGTATTGCCAAGGCACTTAATCGCGAGTATGTGAGAGTTAGTCTTGGTGGTGTTAGAGATGAAGCGGATATTCGGGGCCACAGAAGAACCTATATAGGGGCAATGCCCGGACGCATTATGGATGGAATAAGTAAATGCGGAGTTTCCAATCCGGTAATGGTGCTTGATGAGGTGGATAAGCTTTCGTCTTCTTATAACGGAGATCCGGCGAGCGCACTTCTAGAGGTCCTTGATCCGGAACAGAACAATACCTTTACCGACCACTATATGAATGTACCTTATGATCTGTCGGACGTACTCTTTATCTGTACAGCCAATACTACGGATACTATACCGGCACCTCTTTTAAATCGTATGGAGGTTATTCAATTTCAGGGATATACACCTACTGAAAAGCTGGAGATTGCAAAGAAGCATTTACTTCCGAAGGCAATGGAGGAAGTGGGAATTAATAAAAAACAGCTTCAGATTTCTGATGAAGTGCTTAACACGATTATATCTGATTACACCAGAGAAGCAGGAGTAAGAGGATTAAGAAAACGTATGGATATGCTGTGCCGCGGTGTGGCTGTGGAGATTGTTAGAAATGATCGTAAGAGAGTGAGAGTGACGAATGACAATGTTCGTGAACTTCTTGATATGAGGCCGATGAAGCACGAGGAGGTTCACAAACAGAAGAAACCGGGTATTGTTACCGGTCTTGCATGGACTGCTGTAGGCGGGGAGATATTGTATATAGAAACACTGTTTACCAAAGGTAAGGGAAAAATTACAGTTACCGGTCAGCTTGGAGATGTCATGAAGGAATCCGTACAGATTGCGGTTAGTCTTGTGAAAAGTATGTTTCCTAAGCAGGCGAAAGTGTTTGAGGAAAATGATCTGCACATCCATGTTCCTGACGGTGCCACTCCTAAAGACGGACCGTCTGCAGGTATTACCCTTACAACCGCATTGTCTTCATTGGTGTGTGGTGTTCCGGTGCCGGCAACGGTTGCAATGACGGGAGAGGTATCTCTTGAAGGAAATGTTAAGCCGATTGGAGGACTTCCTGAGAAACTGATGGCTGCACAGCGGGCAGGAGTAAAGACAGCATTTATTCCTAAAGATAATGAGGACGATCTGAGAGATGTTGCTGATGAGGTAAAGGAACAGCTTACAATTATTCCTGTCGAGAAAGTTGAAGATGTATTAAAGTATTTAAAGATTGCACAAAAGAAGAAAAACTGATAGAATTAGTTTCCATGGTCGAGTAATGAAGAGAAGGTTGGACATTCAATGAAGAAATGGAAATTAACTGTGGTTAAATTTATATTGATAGTGCTTACTCTGTTTGTAATGGTTTTCATTTTTCAGATGTCGGCAATGGATGCCGAGAATTCTTCAAAGCTAAGTTCGTCTGTCGGATATACGGTTGGAGAAGTAGTGGTTGAAGGCTTTAACGAACTGCCGCCGTTAGAGCAGGAGCAGTATGTTGATAGTATTGAGCATCCATTAAGAAAACTGGCGCATTATGCGGAATTTACTGCACTTGGTATACTTTTGATGCTTGATTTTATGGTATTGTTTGGATTAAATGGGATAAAGCGATTCATATTGTCGTTGTTGACTGGACTTATCTATGCAGCAACAGATGAGATACATCAGCTTGTAGTCAGTGGCAGAAGTTGTGAGCTTAGAGATGTGCTGATTGATGTTGGCGGTGTTCTTAGCGGATGTATTCTTGCCGGTGTTATCATCTATATTGTTCATATTAAATTTGACTTACATAGGAGCCGGATAGTATAATAGTAAGGGTGTTGGCGGTCGAAAAAGGTCTGTTTATGGAATCTGTATAATAGGCACAACAGGATATACATCATCTGAGCGTTTCGCAATTACATAAGAGAATGGTAACATGAGAGGAGAGACAAATGAAAAATAATAAGAAAATCCTGATTTCAGGTATAGTGCTTGTGATTTTTTATGCAATAGCATGGTACTGTATTGAATTTAAAAGTATTCAGGTGAAGGAAACTTTTTGGGCATTGCTTCCATCGCTTATTGCCATAGTTCTGGCACTTATCACTAAGGAGGTATACAGTTCACTGTTTATCGGAATACTTACAGGTGCACTGTTCTGGGGAAAATTTCATCCTGTGGCGGTACTTAACCATGTTTTTCAGGATGGTATCGTACATGTAGTATCAGATTCCTGGAATGTTGGTATTCTTGTATTCCTTGTAATTCTTGGAATGATGGTACAGTTGATGAATAAGACCGGAGGCTCGCTGGCTTTTGGACGTTGGGCTACCAGCCATATTAAAGGAATGGTTGGAGCACAGCTTGCAACGATACTCCTTGGAGTGCTTATATTTATTGATGACTATTTCAACTGTCTGACAGTGGGTTCGGTTATGCGACCTGTAACAGACAAGCAAAAGATCAGCCGTGAGAAACTTTCTTACCTTATTGACGCAACGGCTGCACCAGTGTGTATCATTGCTCCAATTTCATCCTGGGCTGCTGCGGTTTCCGGATTTGTTGAGGGTGAGAACGGAATGAGTCTTTTTCTCAAGGCAATTCCATATAATTTTTATGCGTTACTGACAATTCTCATGATGTTGATAGTAGTTTCGATGAAGATTTCTTATGGTCCGATGAAGAAGTTTGAGAAGGAAGCACTCTCGGATGAATATTGGGCTAAGAAAGACTATGTTGGTGCAGAGGATGCCTCATTAAAGGTTAATCATAACGGTAAGGTTATAGATATGCTTATTCCTATCATACTTTTGATAGTTCTTTGTACTGTAGGAATGATCTATACAGGTGGTTTTTTCAAAGGGGAAACGTTTATTGACGCATTTGCAAACAGCGATGCCTCTGTAGGGCTTGTGCTTGGTTCAGCGAGCGCTTTGATAATTACAATAATATTCTATCTGCTTCGTGGAGTTATCAGTTTTGATGACGCTATGGATTGTCTTCCGGAAGGATTTAAGCAGATGGTACCTGCAATGCTGATTCTTACTTTTGCATGGTCCCTTAAAGCTATGACAGATAATCTTGGCGCTGCTCCTTATGTGGCAGGAGTTGTGGCTGGTTCGGCAGCAGGTTTTCAGGCATTTCTTCCATGTATCATTTTCCTCATCGCGATTGGTCTTTCCTTTGCGACAGGAACCTCATGGGGAACATTTGGAATACTCATTCCTATCGTTGTAAACTGTTTCCAGAATACAGATTATACAATGATGATAATTGCAATCTCAGCATGTATGGCAGGTGCGGTTTGCGGAGATCACTGTTCACCGATTTCGGATACAACGATTATGTCATCTGCAGGTGCGGAATGTGAGCATATTAATCACGTATCAACTCAGCTTCCATATGCACTTACGGTAGCGGCTGTTTCTGCAGTTACTTATATTGTTGCAGGTCTTACGAGAAGTGCATGGATATCTCTTCCTGTGGGAATGGTGCTGTTGGTAATTGTGCTCTTTGTAATCAGAAAAATGAGTGGTGGCAGTGTAGAAGAATAAGAATGAATAGATGATGTTAATATATTAATAAGAAAAACAGCTTCACTGTATTAGCAGTTGGAGCTGTTTTTCTTATTATCTTTTGCTGTGGAAACCTGTGAAATTATAATTGCAATGAACATGATAACGCATCCGATAATTTCCCGTACCGTAAGATACTCCTGAAGAATAATTGCAGCGGATAATACTGCAAATACTGATTCCATGCACATAAGAAGCGATGCGATGGTTGCCTCTGTGTATTTCTGCCCGATTATCTGTAAAGTGTAGGCAATGCCGCAACTCATGATTCCGGAATATAGAAGCGGTTTGCCGGCTGCAAGTATATCGGTCAATACAGGTTTTTCAAATATAAACATTAAGACAATCGATATCCCGCCACCCACAAAGAATTGCAGACCTGACAGTAGTATACCGTCAACCTCTCTTGAAAATTTTTCGACGCAGAGTATGTGAATTCCGTAAAAGAATGCACAAATCAGAGCAAGAAAATCGCCCTTATTAATATTAGTCAATTCGCCCGGAGTGATTGACAGAAAATAGAGTCCTACAAAACCGCATGCAACACATATCCAGGTTAGAAACGGGACTCTTTTTTTAATGAATAGTCCAAGGATTGGTACAAAGAACATATAAAGTGCAGTTATAAATGCAATTTTTCCTGCTGTGGAGTAGTAAAATGCAAACTGTTGAAAATTGCTTGCTACGCAAAATATACATCCAAGTATTATTCCGTATTTTAATGCTCTTTTGGTGAATATGTTTCTGTGAGCAGAGGGGGCATTTGTATTACCGGTTTTACCGCTTGTGGTACCTGTTTTTTTCAAATCCTTGGAAGATTGTTTTCTTATGATCAATTCTTTGATTATAATAATCGGGAGAAGAAATAATCCGCCCATCAGGGTTCTTATACCATTAAAAGTGAAGGCTTCAATTTTCTCCATTCCAATGCTTTGGGCTACGAAGGAGGTGCCCCATATAAATGCGGTTATAAGGAGCAGGAATATTCCTTTTAAACTTGTCTTTGGTTGATGGTTTTGTGAATTCATAAGCAAATATCCTTTATAAAAAACAGTGTGATTAAAGAAACAGTGCTATTTTATAAACACAGGATACTATTGTCAAGAGTTGACAGGCTTGCATTTATCAATTAAACTGTAACAAAAGTTACTATTCACAGTAGATATAAGTTAGGATATGTGCTTTAACATGCTTGTATATGTGAAGTAATGTGGATAGTAACTAACAAAATAATAATTGTGGTCATTTGGAATAGGTACTATAAGATTGATTAAAATGATCACATATATATGAGGTGACGAAAATGACAAAGAGATTTATTAAGAAAATTATTATGACTATGGGTATGGTTTCAATGCTGGCACTTACAGGCTGTGGAACAGGAATAACTGATTCGGGAAATGATAAAGGTGCCGAAACTACCGCTGATGTTAATAACGAAGAAGCAGATACTGATGACACAAATGCTAATGACACAAATGGGGAAGAAGGAGAAACTTCGGCTCAGCCGGCTTCCGGTTACTCATTTAACGGACAGAGTTTTGTCATAACCCTTTATCCTGAAATAGCTCCGATAACCTGTGAGAATTTCCAGAAGCTTGTAGGTAACGGCTTCTATAATGGTCTTACATTCCACAGAGTCGTTGATGCATTTATGGCTCAGGGTGGAGATCCTCTTGGTAACGGTACCGGTGGAAGTGACGAGACTATAAAAGGTGAGTTTGCTTCTAATGGTGTGGATAATGGAATTTCACATCAGAGAGGCGTAATTTCTATGGCCAGAAGTCAGGATCCTGACAGTGCTTCAAGCCAGTTCTTTATCTGCTATGGAGATTGTACCTTCCTAGATGGGGACTACGCAGCATTTGGCGAGGTTACAGAGGGGATGGAGGTCGTTGACGGCTTCCTTGAAGTGCCGCGTTCCATGGGTGGCGACGGCGCAGTGTCAGCACCGGATGATGCTATTATTATGGATACAGTGGAGATGATCGAGCCTGACGACAATGGTAATCCAAGGGTGAAGGTCACTATGAAATGATGGAGGATAATTATGAAGCTTATTTCATGGAATGTTAATGGTATCAGAGCATGCGTTACGAAAGGCTTTGAGGAGTATTTTAAGAATGCGGATGCTGATATATTCTGTATTCAGGAATCAAAGATGCAGGAAGGACAATTAGAACTTGAGTTGCCCTCTTATCATCAGTATTGGAATTATGCAGAGAAGAAAGGCTATTCGGGAACGGCTGTATTTACGAAGAAAGAACCGCTTAAGGTTACTTATGGAATTGGTATAGAAGAACATGACCATGAGGGCAGAGCGATTACGTTAGAGTATGATGATTATTACATGATAACCGTATACACGCCTAATTCACAAAATGAACTTAAACGTCTTGATTACAGAATGACCTGGGAGGATGCGTTCAGGGAGTATCTCGGTGGACTTGCTTCAAAGAAGTCTGTTATAGTATGTGGGGATATGAACGTTGCACATAAAGAGATAGATTCGAAAAATCCCAAGACGAATCGGAAAAACGCCGGTTTTACCGATGAGGAAAGGGCAAAGATGACGGAACTTTTAGGGAGCGGTTTTATTGATACTTTCAGATATTTTTATCCGGATAAGACCGACATTTACTCCTGGTGGTCATACAGATTTAAGGCAAGAGAGAAAAATTCAGGATGGCGTATCGACTATTTTTTGGTTTCAGAGGATTTGAAGGACAAGCTCGTTGATGCTAAGATACATACAGATATAATGGGTTCCGATCATTGTCCGGTAGAGCTTGATATTGAATTTTGAGTATTAAGAATCCGATTTGTAATTAGATGAGCAACACATCTTTGGCGTGTTTTGGCATGCAGTCAAAGACATTTTGCTCATTTTGTCACAAATTCGGATTCTTTTTGGTTATATATAGTGAAAGCACAAATCGTACGATAAATATAAGTGTTTTGAATGGAGGTATGGTGATGCAGCATATTAAGGCATCAATAAAATTCATTGAGAAATGCTACAAATTATATGAACAGAAAATGTACCGGGTTGCATTAAGTATTCTTAGGGATTCAGGACTTGCCGAGGATGCGGTACAGGAAGCGTTCATGAAGTTGATGAAAAGTGATGTATATTTTGAAGATGTTAAATCGGATGACTGTAAGAGATATATGATAACGGTAATAAAACACGCATCGATTAACATTTACAATAAGAAAATGCGGGAGTCGGAGGTCATATATCTATCTGACAAAGCCACTGATTTCGAGAACGGAACGGTCAGACAGGCGGGATTTGCCGATGACGGCAGCGATGACCATGATAGGGCGGAACTTATGGAAATGATAAGGAAACTTCCGGAAAAGTATCACAAGGTGACTGTGTGTATGGCAGTTGAGGAATTGTCGGTTAAAGATACCGCAAGGAAGCTTGGGATAACAGAAGCAAATGTTAGAAAACGCTATGAACGAGCGAAGGTGATGCTTAGAGGTATGGTGAAGGACAGTGATTTTTTTCAGAGTAATCTGCAGTCGATATGATTAGCAGATGATACAAAAAAACAGGTTATTGAAAGGAGCGATATTATGAAGAATAATGATAGATTCGATAAAATGTTGACACCGGATATGGTGGATATTTCTCTTGAGGAGTTTGATAAAATGGGTGAAGAACACGAGTTTTCTGAGGAATATAAGGCTGCAAAGAAAGAGATGTTAAAGAACTACAGAAAGAGTAAATTGTTTGCGGGAAGAGTCAACATTGCGAAAGTGGCAGTGGCAGCCTGCGCAGTTATAATCGGTGCTCCCCTTGCGGTAAATGCAGCAACTAACGGTGAATTCTTTGCAAGAATATGGGGCAATCTTGGAAAGAAAAACATCCCATCACATGAAGAGAAGGTGTATGATGAGGGGAAGGATACCACTTATACGGTTACTTATCCTCAGGTGGATTATGAAGAGGTTGATGAAAAAAAGGCAGAGGAGCTTATCGGAGAAAATATTTCCTTTGAGCCGGTGGAGTATACCTTTGGTGATGGAACTAAACTCAATGTTTTGTCAACGGTTTCGGACGGCAATTCTGCCATAGTGGAATTTACCCTTGAAAAAGAGGGTGGAGTGGACTGTCTTAATTACAGCCAGCTTGACAATGAGGCTAAGGGCGCATGGTTTAATGAAAGCAGTAACATTTATTTCGATGTAGATAATTGTGTCGGTAATATATTTGTTGACCTTGAAAAATCAACTGCAGATAAATTATATTGCTATGATTATCTTGTGGTAGATGCATGGAATCAGAGTGTGAAAGGTCTTAAATTGAATATTGCTGAATATCCATGCAGCAGAACCGAATATAATAAAATAGAACAAGAGGCTATTGAAAACGATGATGAAGCAAGCAGAAAACGATATGAAGAGCTTGCTGCTAATGTAGAAATAAAGGATTTACAACTTTCCATTAAAGAAGAAGTTCAAAAAAGCACTTATACATGCGAAGAAGATGGATGCGCAGTTGTTTCACCCTTGTCCTTAGATATAGATATGAGTAAAGGATTAGGTCTTACGAAAGAGGAGGGATATGATCCGTGGTATATATACTATGTGGCTGTTCATTACAAGGATGGTACGGACTATATAGTAAACGAGCATGAATATGAGGGAATACATTCCTGTGATGTTGAAATAGACAATGCAGCATATGAGTGCGGCGGAATTGATGAAAGTCACATGCGATATGTTTTCAATAGGCTTGTGGATGTGAATGAGATAGATTATATCCAGGTTAACGAGGCAAAGTATACATTAAGATAATAACGGGAAAATGTGCAATTACCATTTGAAAATGGTTTTGCACATTTTCTTATTTTGTGATAATAATATATAGGTAATTGCTTATTGATAATATAAATATGGAGAAAAGATTATGGGGTTGTTTAATAAGAGGAAAACAGAGATCAAGACTTATGACCGTGAAAGGGAATATCCTGTGGTGAGATCAAGTATTTGTACCGGAGAAAAAGTTGCGGGTTTTAAGGATAGTGAAACGGGAAAATTCAGAGATGTGATGCTTATCAGAAATGATAAAGAGTTGGAAACATTTAAGAAATTGTATGATATAGAAGAGATTAAAACCGAATACTGATTATTTTTGTGAAATATTTTTATTGACATTTGCCTACAATGTATTAAAATATAGTAAGTTAGAATTAGCTAACATTAGATAGTTGCATAGTACATAGAATAGAGAAAGGAAAAGTTATGACACTTAATGAGGCGGAATTAGGAAAAGAGTACATAATCAAAGCAGTTGAAACAGGTGGAGATGAAGAGATGGAGAGTTTCCTTTTCTCTTTGGGATGTTATAGCGGAGAGGCGATAACAGTTGTAGACAAGAGAAAGAATCTTGTGGTTTCCATTAAAGATGCCAGATATAATATAGATCCTGAACTTGCGGGAGCAATTTCTATTTGATGGTATGATATGTGTGCCTTCTAGGCACCATATTTTTTGGAGTGAGGTTAGTATTTTCTAACGAATATTATATCAACCTAACTTGAGCACTGCAAAATTCCGGTTGAGTGAGACTTCGACCAAGAAGTTCTGATAATGGATGATAAAAGGGTTAATAAATGTCCGGGAACTGATTCCGGTGAAAGCACATTTATAAGCCTTATCATATATAAACATTTACAATAAGTAAGGAGGAATCGTTATGAGAATTGCGTTAACAGGTAATCCTAATAGTGGTAAGACCACTATGTACAACGCATTGACAGGACGAAATGAAAAGATTGGTAACTGGGCAGGAGTTACCGTGGACAAAAAGGAAAGCCCAATAAAGAAGGCTTACAACGATACAGGAAAAGACCTTATCGCTGTGGATCTGCCGGGTGCGTATTCAATGTCACCATTTACATCAGAAGAAAGTATAACTAGCGGGTATGTTAAAAATGAGCATCCGGATGCGATTATCAATATTGTGGATGCAACGAACTTAAGTAGAAGTCTGTTCTTCACAACACAGCTTCTCGAACTTGATATTCCTGTAGTTGTGGCTCTTAACAAGAGTGATGTGAATGACAAGAAGGGTAACAAGATCGATGAGAAGAAACTTTCCGAAAAACTTGGATGTCCGGTAATCAAGACAGTATCTATTTCTGACAGTGGGATTAAGGATGCTGTTGCTGCTGCTTCGGAATTAGAGGGCAAGGGACAGAAAGCTCCTTATGTTCAGGGAGATGTGGATCTTACTGATAAGGCTGCGGTAGAAGCTGCAGATAGAAAGCGTTTTGATTTTGTTAATGCTATTGTCAAAGAAGTTGAGAATCGTAAGGTTCTTACAAAGGATAAGAATGCCGGAGATGCAATCGATAAAATTATAACACATCCGATTCTCGGACTTGCAATATTTGCAGCTATTATGTGGGTAGTATTCTTTGTATCACAGACTACTGTCGGTACATGGCTGGCTGACTGGTTAGTTGGATGGATAGAGACTTTCCAAGGCTGGGCAGGAGAACAGATGGCAGATGCCAATCCACTCTTGTCAGCGCTTTTGGTTGATGGTATTATCGGTGGTGTAGGTGCCGTTGTCGGATTCCTTCCGCTTGTTATGGTTATGTACTTCCTTATCGCACTTTTGGAGGATTGCGGTTACATGTCAAGAGCAACTGTTGTTCTTGATCCGATTTTCAAGAGGGTTGGTCTTTCAGGAAAGTCAGTTATTCCTATGATCATCGGTACCGGATGTGGTATTCCTGCTATTATGGCATGTCGTACTATCCGTAACGAAAGAGAGAGAAGATCTACAGCGATGTTGGCAACATTTATGCCATGTGGTGCAAAACTTCCTGTTATTGCGCTTTTTGCAGGTGCATTCTTCCCTGAGTCAAAGTGGGTAAGCTTTGTTTGTTATATGCTGGGTATCGTACTTGTTCTTCTGGGAGCATTACTTATCAAGGCCATTACAGGTATGAAATATAGAAAATCTTTCTTCATCATTGAGCTTCCTGAATATAAAATTCCAAGTCTTGGCTTTGCAGTTAAGTCAATGCTTGAAAGAGGTAAAGCGTACATAATCAAGGCAGGTACGATTATTCTTGTATGTAACACTGTAGTTCAGATAATGCAGACCTTTAACTGGAACTTTGAGGTTGTTGAAGAAGGAGCAGAGAATACATCTATCCTTGCAAGCGTTGCGGGACCGTTTGCATACCTGCTTGTACCTGTTGTAGGTATTGTTTCTTGGCAGCTTGCTGCAGCTTCAATCACAGGTTTTATCGCAAAAGAAAATGTTGTGGGTACTATCGCAACAGTATATGCAATGACTAACTTTATTGATACTGAGGAACTTGAGCTTATCGGTGAGGGTAATGCGGTAGCAGCTGCTATGGGTATTACAAAGGTTGCGGCGCTTGCATACCTTATGTTCAACCTCTATACACCGCCTTGTTTTGCGGCTTTAGGTGCCATGAATTCGGAGATGAAGTCGGCCAAGTGGCTTTGGGGAGCAATAGCGCTTCAGCTCTCAACGGGATTTATCGTAGGATTCCTTGTATATCAGATTGGAACCCTTATTACAACAGGTGCTATCGGTGCAGGTTTTGTTGGTGGACTTATCTTCATAATCCTCTTTGCAGTTGTTGTTACATGTTTGATCAAGTCTAATCAGAAGCATATGGCGTTAGAATATAAGTTGGATTAAATTATTGTTTATATGTCTTGTATGACGGACGCATATAGCAAGTCGATATGTCAGAGTGCGTTTGACTGTTTGTCCGGAGATAAGACCTTCTAGGTGTACCGGTAAGATTATTAAAACGTCCGCGAACGGCTTCCATGCG
>JAFUGT010000164.1 GCA_017469275.1 Lachnospiraceae bacterium | reverse complement strand
TTAATTTGACTGGGAGTATGTTTACACAAAACAAAATGCAGAATCCACTCCAAATAATCTGATGATATTTACGCAATAGCACCAAAATCTGTTCCATATAATTTGCAGAATGGAGCATAATTTAATTTGCAGAACAACAATCAGAGAATGGCGTGGCAACCGGTGGAACGATTTCCTATCGTATGGGAACAACAGGGGCTTGGACGACGACCCCGCCGCAGGCGACATCTGCGGACGATTATACGGTCTACTATTATATCGAGGGTGACGAGAATCACAGCGATCTCGGCAGTACGACTGATCCGCTGGGAAGCGTGACTGCGCGCATCGCAAAGGCGACGGTAACCGTTTCCGGCATTATCGCACAGAATAAGGAATACGACGAGAATACGGTGGCAAGCTTCGATGATTCTCTGACGATGACGGGTGCAGTGCCCACAGAGGAACTGCAGGTGAACGTGGAGGGTGTCTTTGCGGATAGCAAGCCCGGGAACGATAAGACCGTAACCATCACGAACGTTACGTTGAGCGGTGCGACGAAGAAGAATTACACCGTAAGCTATGACACCACGGCGACACTGACCGCGAGCATCACGATCGCGGACGGCACTACGCTCACAGAGACGGTTACACAGCCGGACGGAACGGTTATAGTGACAAAGACCACTTATCAGAATAATATGCCAAGTAAGATTGTAGAGACGACAAACACAACCGATGCACAAGGAAATCAGGTCATGACTGTGGTCACAAAAGATGGCACAGGAACTGTCACGGGAGCTACAATGACAACAACCTCCTCGGACGGTAAGACAGAGACAGTTATAACAGAAGATGCAAGTGGTAATTTGGTTAGTACTGTTGAGACGATCAGAGATACGAACGGTAATGTTGTAAACACAATAGAGACAAAGAAAAATGCGGATGGAACAACAACGGTAACAACAACTGAAGGAAATTCAACGACAGTAGAGACTAAGGATGCGTCAGATAATACGACTAAGGTTGTTGAGACAAAGACGAACGTGGACGGAACAACAACAGCAACTACAACTGAAGGAAGTACAACGACGGTAGAGACCAAAGATGCATCTGATAATACAACTAGGATTGTTGAAACAAAGAAGAATGCGGACGGAACAACAACAGTAACTACAACTGAAGGAAGTACAACGACGGTAGAGACCAAGGATGCATCAGGTAATGTAATAAAGACTGTAGAAGCAAAGACGAACGTAGATGAAACAACGACAGTAACCACAACCGAAGGAAGTACAACGACGGTAGAGACCAAGGATGCGTCAGATAATACGACTAAGGTTGTTGAGACAAAGACGAACACAGACGGAACAACAACAGTAACGACAACAGAAGGTAATACGACAACAGTAGAGACCAAGGATGCATCAGATAATACAACTAAAACAGTTGAAACAAAAACAAATGAAGATGGAACAACAACAGTAACCACAACAGAGGAAAGTACAACGACAGTAGAGACTAAAGATGGATCAGGTAATACAACTAAGGTTGTTGAGACAAAGACAAACGCGGACGGAACAACAATAGTAACGACAACCGAAGGTAATACGACAACAGTAGAGACCAAGGATGAATCAGGTAATACAACCAAAACTGTAGAGACAAATAAAAATGCAGATGGTTCAACTACAGTTACAACTACTGAAGGTAATACGACAACAGTAGAGACACAAAATGAAAACAATAAGATAGTAGCGAAAGTTGAAACAACAAAGAATTCTGATGGTACAACAACTGTAACAGAAACTCTGTATGATTCTGAAGGTAATAAGACAGGAAGTACAGAGACAACAACAAGTGCAGATGGAAAGACGGAAACTGTAATCAAGAAAGATGCCGAAGGTCATGTTATAGAAGATGCTGCACCGGGTTCCGGTGAAGAGAAAACTGATGAATCAGGAAAGAATCCTGCTGTTGTACCCGGTGAAGAAAAGTCAGGTGATTCCGGTAATGAACCAAAGAATGAATCGGGAGATAAGACCAATACTGACAAACAGGAAAACAAGCCCACTGCATCGGATGCCACAAAGAATGAGATCAACACAAAACTCAATGATCTTATTACAGAAATGAAGAAGGTAATTGATTCCCTTGAGAATCTAACAGATGAGCAGAAGGCAGAGGCTAATAAAAAGCTGGATTCTGTTGTTGATATTGCAAAAAATGATGTATCTAATGCCACATCAGATAATGCTGCTCAGAGTGTATTGGATAATGCTGTTGTTGAAACCCAAAGCGTTGTTGTAGGAGCTGTGACAAAGGATATTCAGAAACAGGCTGATAATGCCAAGGTTGAAATTGATAATACAAAGGGACTTACCAACAGCCAGAAGAAAGCTCTTAAAGCAGAGGTTGATTCCAAAGCCAATGAAGCTGTGGCTTCTGCGGTTAAATCGATAGACAGTATTGCCACTAATACAGTATCAAAAAGTAATGCTGATACCGCATCACAGACAAGCTCTAATACCGGTTCAACAGCCAAAGAAAATGCTGATACTATTAAAGTTATTAAGAGTGACATTTCTGAAAAGATAGCCGAGGCTAAGACTGATGCCAAGGTTCAGGCAGCAATTAATAAGTATGCCACACCTAAACAGATCGAGAAGAATTCATTTAGTCTTAATGAAGGTCTGAAGGTCGATCAGAAGGGCAAGAAGATTATCGTTAAATGGGGTACAGTAAGCGATGCTGACGGATATGATATATACGTACAGTATTGTGGCAAGAAATTCACGAAAAAAGCCTGTAAGACTGTTAAGAAGTCATCATCTGACAGCGCTGTAATAACCAAAATAGGCGGCAAGAAGTTTAATGTCAAAAAGAACTTCAAGGTTTATGTCAATGCCTATAAGAAAGTAAGCGGTAAGAAGATCACACTAGGTACAAGTATTACTGCACACGTAGTTGGTGTAAAGAATAAGAAATACACCAATGCCAAGGATATTAAGATTACCAGTCATACTAAGATAGATGTGTATATCGGCACAAAATATCGTATAACAGCTGATACTATTCTTGTTGACAGCAAGAAGAACCAGTTATCTGATGCTCATGCCAAGGAATTCAGATATGCCTCAACTGATAAGAGTATTGCAACTGTATCCAAAGACGGATATATCACAGGCAAGAAAGCAGGCGAAGTTATTATCTGGGTATACGCAAGGAATGGATATGGTAAGAAGATTCAAGTCACAGTAAAATAATGATATCATTTATATGAATATAGTGCGTCATTTTAAATGTTGTAACTAGTATAAGGCTGCCATCTGTCAGGTTAGATGGCAGCTTTTTCCAATAAGAAAGATTATTCTGAGTTTTCTTGACATAATAATAAAAAACAGTAAAATATTTTTGAATAGTAAAACTATTTTCAGAATATTATGTGGTTGAGAATTACGTGGAGTAGTTATGAAAAAAATTGTAGTTGATAAAAACAGTGCAGGACAGCGTCTTAATAAATACCTTGGCAGATATCTTGATCTTGCTCCTCAAAGCTTTATATATAAGATGCTGCGAAAGAAGAATATTAAGTATAACGGTTGTAAGGCTGATGGTAGTGAGATAGTGTCAGAGGGTGATATAATTGAAATATATCTGGCTGACGATACTATTGCAAAGTTTAGGAAGAATTTAACCACAGATAATGTTAATAATAATAAAAATTTGATTGCGGACAATATTGATATCAACAACACCGATGTATCGATTAATGATAGTACTTATAATAATAAATCTCCGTTAAATAATATAGAGATAATATACGAGGATGATGACATCCTAATTCTTAATAAGCCTGTGGGAGTTCTCTCACAGAAGGCAAGACCGGAAGATTATTCGTTAAATGAAATGATTGTTGACTATTACAATCAAAGAGATAATAAGGATCCGTTATTTACTACATCTGTATGCAACAGGCTTGACCGCAACACGAGCGGAATAATACTAGCGGGTATGTCCTATCAAGGAACAAGAATCCTTTCAAAGATGTTAAAGGACAGAACACTAAGCAAGTATTACCTTACAGTTGTTAAAGGCAATATTGATAAGGCGGCAACAATCAAGGGATTTCTGACCAAGAAAGAAACTCATAACCAGGTTGTCATATATGATACTAAGGAAGAAGCAATTAATGCTGGAGTTGAATCCCCTGCATATATTGAGACCCGCTATGAACCGGTTAAGCATGGAAGTATTGATGACGGAAGGCGGTCTTATGATGTTACGCTTCTCAAGGTAGAGCTTATAACCGGAAAGACACATCAGATAAGGGCTCATCTTAAGTCCATAGGACATCCTATCCTGGGAGATGGTAAGTATGGACACAAGGATATTAACGCCTATATGCGAAAAGAGTTTGGACTGAAACACCAGCTACTGCATGCTTATGAAATACATTTTCCCGATGAAGTTGAACGGTTATCAGAAAAACTTTCGGGCAGGGTATTTAATGCAGAACTTAACGATGTGTTTGAAAGTATATGTGATGGTTTGTTTTAAGCTGCTAGGGGGATATATTGTGCTAATTGATAGAGGAAGAATATTGTAAAGTTGGTTTGACATCAAGTGAATGCTGAGGTGAATAATACATGAAAAAGAAAATTGATATTATAATAAATAATGCGTTGTATGTATTAACAACATGTTTTGTGCTGATCGTTATCTTATGTGTGTTTTCTCTAAGTGCATCAGCTAATGTTAAATGCAGCATGAAGGGTACCACATATACCGTTAGCGGCACCGGAAAGATGACGCAAAATGATATTCCTTCTAAGAAACAGAAAAAGAGGATCAAGAAGGTTGTGATCAAAAAGGGTGTGACTTCCATACCAAGAAGCGCTTTTGAGGATTGCAAAAAGCTTAGAGATATTAAAATAGCTGACACTGTCAAGAGTATTGACTGCTTTGCGTTCTACAATACGGAGATTAACGAACTTACTATTCCCAACTCTGTTAAGAAACTGGGGTACTGTATTGTGGGTGGAAAACACACACCTGCAGTCATCAATATGCCCGGAAAGATAAAATATTTGTGGCAGGTTGATGATGAGGGATATTCTGCTCATATTGTAGGCAGATCTGAAAACTCGCCTTCTATGACGATCAACTTCACGACCGATCTTGATCTTAAAACACTGGCATATCTGCCGGCTGACAGTTTCAATGTGTTGGAATCGGATAAGAATTATGCTTCGTTTGACGGGCTCATTTATACAAAAAATATGGATAAGCTTCTTAGAGTTCCCGGCAGGAGAAATAACATTGTCGTCAAGGACGGATGTACTGTAATAGATCTGCTGGCATTTAATTATAAATGTCCGGCAGTTGAGGATTATGTGGATGCCGTAGAAATGCTGGATGCACTTATAATTCCCGAATCTGTTACGACGATAGATGACTCAGCCTTAGATGAGTATGATTATTCAATCAGCTCGGGAGTGATGAGTAATGTGAAGCTTACCATCAAGGGACATAATCTTGATAATAATTCAGCTATGAAATTGTATAAGACTTATTCCTATTCCAAAGGCGTTATTAGGGGGCTTGCCGACAGCGGTTACCTGACTCTTAACAATGATTTTCTTCTGTTGAATGATGATGAGTTGCCGGATGCAAATGGTCATTTTGCCTACAAATATATTGGTGATGATAAGAATATAACAATACCGGACTGTGCCTACGAAGTGGGCGAATATCTATGTTTTGAAGATAGTGATGTTGAGAGCATTACGATGTCTGACAGTGTTAAAGTTATTGGCGATCAGGCGTTCTATTCCTATAAAAAATTAAAGGAAGTTAAGCTCAATGAAGGGCTTGAGAAGATTGGAATTCAGGCTTTTTCTGATACAGGACTTACAAGTCTTACAATTCCGTCAACAGTTAAAACATTGGAGACATGTTTTATTGAATATACAGGCATCAGGGATATTGAGGTTCCTGCAGGCGTAACTTCATTTGACACTGCATTTGCCAGCAGCAATATATACAGCATTACATTTCATAATACATTTGATAAGCTGCCCGGTTCCGCATTCGCAATGTGCCCGAATCTGTGTGAGGTCAAGCTTCCCGACACAGTGAAGGTGATAGGTGATAATGCTTTTGAAGACTGTTTCAACATTGATATTCAGGAGGTTCTTGACAGTCTTCCTAATCTTACACGCATTGAGAAGAGAGCATTTTATATGGTACCATTTAAGGATATAGTAATTCCGAAAAGTGTAAGCTATATAGGCGGTTATGCTTTTCACTTTGCAGGGAGCTACAAAAAAGTAATCAATGATGAAACAAAGAAGAAAATTAATTATGAAAAAATCTCTAAGACTGTACAGTTTAATAATAAGAATATCAAGCTGGCGAAAAATGCTGTTGATGTATATAGCAATGTAACATTCGTATATAGCGGGAAATTTGCCAAAGCTGCAACAGTGGTTGAAATGGCAGGCGATGAAAAATATCTGAAGTCGAAAAAGGCATATCGGATAAAATACAGATGGGCTAAGGTCAAAGGCGCCTCAGGCTACCAGGTGTTGATATGCAGCAACAAAAAGATGACAAAACAGCTTTACCAGAATGAGGTTAAACGAAATTCGGTAACAGTTGAAATTCCGGAAAATGATATCGATTTTTATCTTTATGTCAAGGTAAGACCGTACCAAAAATCCGGCGGTAAAAAGGTGTACGGGAAATGGTCACCTGTGCTGAATTCATATGTGTACTAAATTTTTATCGGGAGGAATATATGGCAACATGGAATTCAAGAGGTCTTCGAGGTTCTACACTGGAGGATCTTATTAATATGACAAATGATATATATGCAGAAAAAGGGCTTGCCCTGGTTCAGAAGATTCCTACGCCAATCACGCCGATTGAGATTGACAAGCAGAGCCATCACATAACCCTTGCTTATTTTGAAAAGGATTCAACGGTTGATTATATCGGTGTTGTCCAGGGAATTCCCATATGCTTTGATGCCAAGGAGTGCCACACCGATACATTTCAGATGCAGAATATTCATGAACACCAGATGAATTTCATGGAGCAGTTCGAAGCCCAGGGCGGTGTCAGCTTTCTTATAGTGTTCTTTTCTGCCAGAAATGAAAGTTATTATCTTCCATATCGTGTCCTGAAAGAATATTATGACAGGATAGAACGTGACGGACATGCAAAAAATTTCAAGTATGAGGAATTAGATCCAAAATATTTTATAAAGGCGCAGGGTGGCGCTTTGGTTCATTATCTTGAAACGTTAAATACTGATTTGGTTGAGAGAAAAAAGGCATAGTTTGTAATTATAGAGTGTCCGTGATTAAGAATGGACACTTTTTTACTTGAAACTGCTTCATTATTGATATATACTATTACTTTGAGTTAGAGTGAAAATTGAGCTTTTGGAAAATAACTCTGCAGAATAGATTGATAAAAGAGGTTTTCATTATGACAGAATATGAAAAGATGCAAAAGGGCTTCTTATATGACGCAAATTATGATGAAGAACTTGCTAAAAAAAGAACAGAGTGTGCTGATTTATGTTATGAATTTAATATGTGTAAACCTTCTGAGTTTGATAAGCAGCAGGAGCTGTTAAAAAAGATCATAGGTAATATCAAAGGCAATATTGTAATAACGGCACCTTTTTATTGCGATTATGGCTTTAATATAAGTGTGGGAGAGAATTTCTATACTAATCATAACGTAACTATCTTAGATGGCGGTAAGGTCACTTTTGGTGATAATGTATTCATAGCACCGAATTGTGTGTTTTCGACTGCAGGACATGCTCTTGACAGTGAACAGAGAAACAAGGGGTTAGAGATTGCGCTTCCGATTACTGTAGGTGATAGTGTATGGTTTGGTACAAATGTTTCGGTTCTTCCGGGAGTTACCATAGGAAGTGATGTTATAATCGGTGCAGGCAGTGTGGTTAATAAGGATATCCCCGATGGTGTGGTTGCCGCAGGCAATCCCTGCAGAGTAATCAGAAAGATTACCGAGAAGGATAAGTACAAGTACCCCATATGTAATAACTGATATATAAGCACTTGTATGTCAGGTTTTTATTATAAACAGTAGTAGTATATAAGAGGAGATTAGAAAATGGCAAAAATAATACTTACAGGTGACAGACCAACAGGAAAACTTCATATAGGACATTATGTCGGCTCTTTGAAAAGACGTGTTGAGTTGCAGAATTCCGGGGAATATGACAAGATATTCATTATGATAGCAGATGCACAGGCACTTACGGATAATGCTGATAATCCTGACAAAATAAGAGAGAATATTATAGAGGTAGCTCTTGACTATCTTGCATGCGGAATTGATCCTGCAAAGTCAACAATACTTATCCAGTCACAGATTCCGGAACTTACAGAACTTTCATTTTATTATATGAATCTTGTTACTGTTTCAAGATTACAGAGAAATCCAACGGTAAAGAGCGAGATTCAGATGCGTAATTTTGAGGCAAGTATTCCTGTTGGATTTTTTACATATCCCATAAGTCAGGCTGCTGATATAACAGCATTTCAGGCGACAACTGTTCCGGTAGGAGAAGATCAGATGCCTATGATAGAACAGACAAAGGAAATAGTACATAAATTTAACACTGTATATGGAGAAGCATTAACAGACCCGGAGATTCTTCTTCCGGACAACAAGGCTTGTATGAGATTGCCCGGTATTGACGGTAAAGCAAAGATGAGCAAATCCCTTGGAAACTGCATTTACTTATCTGATGACGCTGAGACAGTTAAGAATGCCATTATGCGCAAGATGTATACAGACCCTAATCATATTCAGGTTTCAGACCCGGGACAGATTGAGGGTAATATGGTCTTTACCTATCTTGATGCATTTTGTAAAGAGGAGCAATTTGAAAGATACTTACCTGAATACAAGAATCTTGATGAGCTTAAAGAGCATTATCAACGTGGCGGTCTTGGAGATGTGAAGGTCAAGAAGTTCCTTATCAATGTTCTTGATGAGGAATTAGAGCCTATCAGAAAACGACGTCACGAGTATGAGAAGGATATTGCTTATGTATATGATGTGTTAAAGAAAGGCAGCGAGGAAGCAAGAGAGGTTGCAGCCAAGACTTTGGCGGATGTCAAGAATGCCATGAGAATCAATTATTTTGAAGATCAGGAGCTTATCAATAAGCATATTGCAAAGTATAAGAGCGCGGAATGATAAATTAACTGTTAATGATTAATGATAGTATAAGTTTATTGATAAATAATATTTCGAATAACGATATAAGTGATTGTATAGATAGAAGACGGGTAAGACGAGGAGAAACAATAATGGAAAAACTGCTGCACACTCCCGAAGGAGTCAGAGACATATATGATGATGAATGTAAGAAAAAATTAAAAGTTTTAGATAAACTACATCATGTATTATCTCTTCATAGCTACAATGATATAGAGACACCTACCTTTGAATTTTTTGATATATATAATCAGGACAAAGGTTCTGCAAATTCGAATGATATGTATAAGTTTTTTGACAGGGAGAACAATACCCTTGTTTTAAGACCTGATATCACACCGGGAATTGCAAGATGTGTAGCAAAGTATTATACAGATGAGAATTTCCCCATACGTCTTTGCTATCAGGGAAAAACTTTCTTTAATACGAGAGGACATCAGGGTAAGTTAAATGAGATAACACAGATAGGGTGTGAACTTATTAATGACGATTCCTCTGCCGCAGATGCTGAGGTCATAGCAACAGCGATTGATTGCTTTAAAGCATCAGGTCTTACTGAATTTCAGATAGAGATTGGCGAGGTCGAGTTTTTCAAAGGTATTATCGAGGACGCTCATTTAGATAGGGAAACGGAAGATGAGATAAGGAAATATATACATAATCGCAATTTCTTTGCCCTTGAAATGCTTATAAAGGACATGGATATGCCTGAGAAGGTAAAGAAAGTATTGCTTTCTTTTGACCAGCTTTTTGGTGGATATGATATGTTGGGAAGAGCTAAGGAGCTTGCGACTAACGAGATATCAAGCAATGCCATTGAACGTCTCGAAAAGGTATATAAGGCACTTTCCTATTCGGGTTATGAGCAGTATGTATGCTTTGATTTTTCGCTTCTTAGTCGTTATGAGTATTATACAGGAATCATTTTCCGTGGATATACCTTTGGAACCGGAGATGCTGTTGTCAAGGGCGGTCGATATAACAACCTTCTTGACAAGTACGGGAAAGATGCTCCGGCTATTGGTTTCGCATTCTATATTGATGATCTTATGATGGCGATTACCAGACAAAAGATAGAGATAGATATTGATAATGCAGGAAGTATCATTTTATATAATATAGAACAACAGAAAGCCGCTATAGAGCTTGCTAATTACATGAGAAAATCAGAACGCAAGGTGGAGCTTATCAGAAAGTCTAAGAAGAAAGAGGTTTCCGATTACGCAGAGTATGGTAAGAAGAATCATTTTTCCGGAATGTTCTACCTGACATCAGATAAAGATGTGGATGTATATGACCTGATTAATGGAGATGTTAACGGAATGCTTATTTCCGATATCAATTTATAGATTGTATTATTGAAGATTGAAAAGATAAGGGACGGACAGGAAGTGTCTTACCTTGGGAATAAATGATATAGAAAATGAGGAATTTAACATGAGATATATAACATTTGCTCTTGCAAAGGGCAGACTTGCAAAGAAAACACTTTCATATCTTGAGCAGATTGGAATAACCTGTGAGGAGATGAAAGATCCTGACACAAGAAAACTTATATTTACCAATGAAGAGTTAAAACTTCGTTTCTTTCTGGCGAAAGCAGGTGATGTTCCTACATATGTTGAATACGGTGCTGCAGATATCGGAGTTGTTGGGCTTGATACCATTTTGGAAGAAGAAAGAGATAATCTGTATGAAGTGTTGGACCTTGGTTTTGGTAAATGCCGTATGTGTGTCTGCGGTCCGGCTTCCGCTAAAGAAATACTTACCAAGAATGAGATAATCCGCGTGGCAAGCAAATATCCGAACATTGCCACCAATTATTTCAGAAACAAGAAAAATCAGACAGTGGAGATAGTTAAACTTAACGGTTCGGTTGAATTAGCACCTATTGTTAATTTGTCAGATGTGATTGTGGATATTGTCGAAACAGGAACAACTCTTAAAGAAAATGGTCTTGAAGTGCTTGAAGAAATCTGTCCTTTATCCTGTCGTATGGTTGTTAATAAGGTCAGCTTCAAGATGGAACAGGAGAGAATATTGAAAATCGTTAGAGAGTTGAAACATTTATTATATGAAAGCTGAATCAATTATAATAGATAATATACGGTATAACGATTAACCGGTTAATATGAATCAGGAGGTGTCAATTGTTATGAAGAAAGATATAGACATTTTTAAATCAAAAGATTCGCGAATAATATGCAAATTTAATTTATGTTGTATTAATATGTTTATATTGCTTTTGTTTTCAATGGTTATACTGCTTCAGGATTTTAACGTCTATGCCGCGCCTGCAAGATATGTAAAGTCTCTGATTTCTATAAGTAATGTTACGGTAAATGTCGGGAATTTTGAAACAGTTCCCATAAAGGTGAATGTAGTTGGCAGTGCTAACAAAAAGATAAGTTATAAGGTTAAAAACAAAAAGATTGCAAAAGTAAAATATAGTAAAAAAACATCGAAATTAATAATTACCGGGGTGAAAAAAGGCTCAACTAAGATAACGGTGACTACAAAAGGAAGAAATAATAAGGGCAAAAAGTTAACTAGAGTGATTAAAGTTACGGTTAATGCCGCTGATAATTCATCTGCATATAATACAGATAAACCCAAAACCATGTCCGATAAAACAACGGAATCTAAAAAAGAAGAAAATAATAATGAAAAGACATATTCTTTCAGAAAAGCATCTTACCTGACACAGCATTTTGAAAAACATGGTTCAGAGATGGGATATAAGACTGAAGAGGATTATCTTAAAGGCGCCAATAAAGTGATTAATAATTCTAAGGCATTACATAAACTTGAAGCTGAAGATAATGATCACATATATTACATTGAAGAGACTAATGAGATAGTGTTTTTATCGCAGGATGGATATATAAGAACGTATTTTATATGTTCCGGTAAGGCGTATTACGACAGACAGTAATTAGTAGTGCGATAAAAGTAAGAAAATGATTAATACTATACAAGATTGATACATCAGAAAGGAATACTGAAAATGAGAATAGTAAAATTAACTGCAGAATCTAAGAAAAATCTTCTGAATGATCTCTTGAAGAGAAGTCCCAATAACTATACCCAATATCAGGATACAGTGCAGGAGATTGTTGACAATGTAAGAGAGAATGGTGACAAAGCATTATTTGAATATACTAAGAAATTTGATAAGGCTGATATCAATGCAGGCAATGTTAAGGTTACAGATGCGGAGATTGAAGAGTCATACAAAGAGGTTGACCCCCATCTGGTTGAAGTGATCAGAAAAGCTCTCGTTAATATAAAAGATTTTCACAAGTTACAGAAACAGAACTCATGGTTTACAACCAAAGAAAATGGAACGATGCTTGGTCAGAAGGTGACACCGCTTAATTATGTGGGAGTGTATGTGCCGGGAGGTAAGGCGGTATATCCTTCTTCAGTTCTAATGAATATTGTTCCTGCCAAAGTGGCAGGAGTTAATCATATTGTGATGACAACTCCCTGTAATGCAGAAGGAAAAGTATATGCCACCACGTTAGTGGCTGCAAAGGAAGCGGGTGTTGATGAGATATATAAGGCCGGAGGAGCTCAGGCTATTGCAGCTCTTGCATTTGGTACGGAATCTGTACCTAAAGTGGACAAGATCGTTGGTCCGGGTAATATATTTGTAGCTCTTGCAAAACGTGCGGTTTATGGATATGTAAGTATTGACTCCATTGCGGGTCCGTCTGAAATTATGGTGCTTGCTGATGACAGTGCCAATCCAAGATATATTGCTGCAGACTTGCTCTCTCAGGCGGAGCATGATGAACTTGCATCTGCAATTCTTGTAACTGACTCTGAGGAGTTTGCCAATAAGGTATCAGCGGAGATAGACGGATTTGTTAAAGAGTTATCAAGGAGAGAAATCATACAGAAGTCCCTTGATAATTATGGATACATTCTTGTGTGTGATAATATGAACGAAGCAGTAGAGGCTGTAAATGATATCGCTTCCGAGCACCTTGAAATAGTGACAAGGAATCCGTTTGAGCTTATGATGAAGGTTAGAAATGCCGGAGCAATCTTTATTGGTGAGTATAGTTCTGAACCGCTAGGCGATTATTTTGCAGGACCTAATCATGTGCTCCCTACCAATGGAACTGCTAAGTTCTTCTCACCTTTGTCTGTAGATGATTTCATTAAGAAGAGCAGTATCATTTATTACTCAAAGGAAGCGTTAGAGCCTATACATCAGGATATCATAGACTTTGCTACCAGTGAGCAGTTGACGGCACATGCTAATTCCATTAAGGTGAGGTTCGAGTAAGTATGTCATACGATTATAGGGAAGCAAAATGCTTTGGTGTGACTATGATTTTATGTGGAATAAAGATGGCGGCGAAGGACTTAAAAAGGAATATAAAAAAATAAATACAAGTTAAAATTCAAAAATATGTATTATGAATTATCATAAAGTGAGGTACATTTATGGCAGGAAGAATAGCGTATATTGAAAGAAAGACAAATGAAACAGACATTAAATTAGAGTTACACATAGATGGAACAGGTCAGACTAAGATTGATACGGGAATAGGCTTTTTTGACCATATGCTCAATTCTTTTGCAAAGCATGGTTTCTTCGATCTAAAAGCCATTGTAAAGGGTGATCTATATGTGGATTCTCACCATACTATTGAGGATACAGGCATTGCCCTTGGTGAAGCGATTAAGAAAGCTGTTGGTGACAAGAAAGGCATAAAAAGATATGGACAGAGACTTCTTCCCATGGACGAGACGTTGGTTATGTGTGCCGTTGATCTTTCGGGAAGGCCATACCTATGCTTTGATATGGATTTTACGGTAGATCAGGTGGGGTATTTTGATACAGAGATGGTAAAAGAATTCTTCTATGCCGTATCATATTCGTCAGGAATGAATCTTCATATCAAACAGATTAACGGAAGCAACAATCATCATTTGATCGAGGCTGCATTTAAGGCCTTTGCGAAAGCATTGGATGAGGCTACACAGATTGATCCCCGAATGAAGGATGCAGTACTTTCTACAAAGGGAACATTATAAGTTGAATATACGGAGGTCTATTATGAGTTTTGTTAAAATAATTACAAAAGTTAATGTTTCTGACAATCGTGATCTTATCAAAAAAGATCTTGGCAACGATTACACTATAAAAGCATATTCATATTCCAATGAGGGCGCGGATGAAGTAGCTTTCATGGATATGGTTGCTGAGGATTCGGGAAAAGAACCTGCTATAGAAGAAATCAAGGCTATAGAAAAGAAAGCCGAAGTACCTCTTATAGCGTATGGTGGCGTTAAGCGTCTTGAGGATGTTAAAAAGATGCTTTATGCCGGAGCAAATCTTGTATATATGAGAAAAGCGGCAATTGACGATATCAATTTTGTTAAAGAAATGTCAGATCGGTTCGGTAGTGATAAGATTGGAGTGGCTATTAATCTTTCTGATTCCAATATTAAAGAGTTTGCAATCAAGGTAATCAAAATGGGAGCAGGACATATATGGTTGATTGGTAACGCTTCCGGTAATGAGAAAATTATTAAAGATATCAGACAAAGTATAGATGTTCCGATAATGATAAGCACAGATTCCAATGATGCATCAACCATAACTGAACTTGTTAAAGCGACTAATGCAGATGCAGTTTTATATACTGGCAGTAGTCATATCGATTGTATGGCAGTAAAACATGCATTAAAAGCGGAAAATATACCTGTCAATACCTTTGAGAGCGCAGTACCATTTAGTGAATTCAAACTAAATTCAGATGGTTTGATTCCGTGTATTGTTCAGGATTATAAGACGAGCGAAGTGCTTATGATGGCTTATATGAATGAGGAATCTTATAACAAAACTCTTGAAACCGGACGTATGACTTATTTTTCAAGAAGTCGCGGGAAACTTTGGGTGAAAGGTGAGGAGAGTAGTCATTTCCAGTTTGTTAAAGAACTTATAATTGACTGTGACAAAGATACGATTCTGGCAAAAGTTTCTCAGATAGGTGTTGCCTGCCACACAGGTAACAGAACCTGTTTCTTTACACCACTTGCAAGCAAAGAATATAACAGCACTAATCCGTTAACCGTATTTAACGAAGTATATAATACGATTGTTGACAGAAAGAATAATCCGAAAGAAGGTTCATATACAAATTATCTTTTTGACAAGGGAATAGATAAGATTCTCAAAAAAGTCGGTGAAGAGTGTACAGAGATAGTTATTGCTGCTAAAAATCCTGATCCGGAAGAGATAAAGTATGAGATTTCTGATTTCCTCTACCACTGTATGGTGCTCATGGTTGAACGTGGTGTTACATGGGAAGATATAATGAAGGAACTGGATAACCGGCACTAGATTTTGTGGTTTTTATTTGACAAATAATAATAATGCTGTAAAATATAATATATTTATATTGTTGATAAGTTAGACAGATACTTTCCGGACAAATAAATTATAAGGAGAATAATTATGGTATTTTTAAGTGAATTTGTGACCTATCTAATTAAGTATGTAGCATTAGGACTTATTGCGCTTGCGGGAATTATGTGTGGTATTAAGTCTGCAAAGAAGAAAAAAGAAGCAGAGTCGATTGTTGCAGAGACAACGGAAACTACAAAATAGTATTAATTACTGGAATAATTTATTATAAAATTGTATAACGCAATAACGGTTGAAAATAATATAATTTGAATTATAATAATTCAAATTATATTATTTTTTGTATTCGAATTCTATTATTTTTGTATTTGAATTATATTATTTTTTGCTTATTGTAATTACAACAAACATCTGTTAAAATATTTTGTCGGTATAACAATGGTTTATCCCAATTGAAGATATTGATTGGAATTACATTGAAAATATAGAAAATGAAATAAAATAAAGAATAAGCGAGGGATAAGTTGTGAAAAAGTATGGTTTAAATGAATTAAGAAAAATGTATCTTGAATTTTTTGAGAGTAAGGGACATCTGAAGATGAACAGTTTTTCTCTTGTTCCGCAGAATGATAACTCTCTTTTGTTAATTAATGCGGGTATGGCTCCGTTAAAGCCTTATTTTACCGGACAGGAGATTCCACCAAGAAGAAGAGTTACAACTTGCCAGAAGTGTATTAGAACAGGTGATATAGAAAATGTTGGTAAGACTGCAAGACATGGTACTTTCTTTGAGATGTTAGGTAATTTCTCATTTGGAGATTATTTTAAGAAGGAAGCTATCTCCTGGTCGTGGGAATTTTTGACTGAGGTTTTAGAGATGGATCCGGATAGACTTTATCCATCTGTATATAAGGATGATGATGAGGCTTTCAATCTCTGGCATGAAATGATCGGTATTCCCAAAGACAGAATATATCGTTTCGGTAAAGAAGATAATTTCTGGGAGCATGGTTCCGGTCCTTGTGGTCCATGTTCAGAGATATATTATGATCGCGGAGAAAAATACGGCTGTGGTAAACCAACCTGTACTGTAGGCTGTGATTGCGATCGTTATATGGAAATCTGGAATAACGTGTTCACCCAGTTTGATAATGACGGACATGGCAATTATACAGAGTTGGAGAATAAGAACATTGATACGGGTATGGGACTTGAGAGACTTGCATCAGTTGTTCAGGATGTGGATTCCATATTTGATGTGGATACTATCGAGGCACTTAGAAATAAGGTTTGTGAATTTGCAAATGCCACATATCACACTGACGATAAGAAAGATGTTTCAATTCGTCTCATTACGGATCATATACGCTCGGCAACATTTATGATTTCTGATGGTATCATGCCTTCGAACGAGGGAAGAGGTTACGTTCTCAGAAGACTTATCAGACGCGCTGCCAGACATGGAAGATTACTTGGTATTGACGGTGCTTTCCTTGCAAAACTTTCAGAGACTGTTATAGAGGGCTCTAAGGATGGATATCCTGAGCTTGAAGAGAAGAAGGAATTTATATTCCGTAATCTTTCCATTGAAGAGGAAGCATTTAATAAGACAATAGATCAGGGACTTGCGATTCTTTCTGATCTTGAAAAAGATATGGCTGAAAAAGGAATCAAGATACTTGCTGGAGCAGATGTATTCAAGCTCTATGATACCTATGGATTCCCGGTTGACCTTACAAAAGAGATTCTTGAAGAAAAAGGATATTCTATAGATGAAGAGGGCTTTAAGTCTTGTATGGATGAACAGCGCACAAAGGCAAGAAATGCAAGAAAGACAACTAACTATATGGGTGCTGATGCTACAGTATATGATGATATTGATCCGACCATAACAACAGAATTCGTTGGTTATGATAATGATACCTTTGAGTCTGAGATTACTGTTCTTACAACTGATACAATTGTTGATGCGATTGTTGCAGGAGATGATGCTACACTGTTTGTAGAGAAGACACCATTTTATGCTACCATGGGTGGTCAGCAGGGTGATACCGGTGTAATCACTACGGCTGACGGAGAATTTGTAGTTAAGGATACGATTAAACTTAAGGGTGGTAAATACGGACATATAGGAACTGTTACAAAAGGAATGTTTAAGGTTGGCGATACAGTTACCCTTAAGATAGATGTGACAGGAAGAGCTGATACCTGCAAGAATCACAGTGCTACACATCTTCTTCAGAAAGCGTTAAAGACAGTACTCGGTAACCATGTTGAGCAGAAAGGTTCTCTTGTTACTCCTGACAGATTGAGATTTGATTTCTCTCATTTTTCTCCTATGACTTCTGAGGAAATTGCTAAAGTAGAGGAAATTGTCAACGAAAAGATAGCGGAAGGTCTGAATGTCAATATTAAAGAAATGCCGATAGAAGAGGCGAAAAAGACCGGTGCAATGGCTTTGTTCGGAGAGAAATATGGCGATGTTGTTAGAGTTGTCAATATGGAGGATTACTCCATTGAGTTCTGTGGTGGTACGCATGTTAAAAATACCGCTTCTATCACTACATTCAAGATAATATCTGAGTCAGGTATTGCTTCAGGTGTAAGACGTATTGAGTCACTTACCGGCAAGGCTGTATTTGATTATTATAAGGGATTGGAGGATAAGATTAATAAAGCCTCTGAGCTTTTAAAAACCAATCCGGATCAGTTGGTGGATAAGTTAAACCATACTCTTGCACAGGTTAAAGAGCTTTCTTCAGAAAATGAATCATTAAAAGCCAAGCTTGCCAATGAGTCTTTAGGAGATGTTACATCGGATATGATTTCCGTAGGAGATTTCAATGTTATAGCAACAGCAGTTGATGGTGTCGATATGAATGGACTCCGTGATCTCGGAGACCAGCTCAAAGAGAAGGTTTCTGAAGGTATTGTTGTTATTGCTTCAGCTAATGGCGATAAAGTTAATCTTATAGCTATGGCGACCGATGGAGCAGTGAAGGCAGGTGCACATGCAGGTAATCTTATCAAGGAAGTTGCACCTCTTGTTGGCGGAGGCGGTGGCGGACGTCCTAATATGGCTCAGGCAGGTGGTAAAAATCCGGCAGGAATTGCAGATGCCATTACAAAGGCTAAAGAAGTAGCAAATTCACAACTTTCATAAGTATAATTTATAGCATAAAGTTATTGTATTTTAATTAATATTTTAACGTTATATACAAATATATTTGTAATAATATACAAATTTGATTTATTAATATGTATAATATGGACAAATTGAGATTTTGTTGATATAATATCTTTATGTATTCGCATAGGATTATAATAGTTTGATTAGGATTATGAATGTTTTTCATAGGGTAAAAACCGATATTGCCAATAATTACAAAGGAATAATAATTGTAATAATATACTTTATTGTTACACATATACTTTTTGGGTATGTATGTCCTTTTAGATTGTTAACAGGTATTCCGTGTCCTGCCTGCGGGTTGACAAGAGCAGGTATATCATTAATCTTATTGGATTTTGATAAAGTGTTTTTTTACAATCCTATGATAATACCGATAGCAGTATTTATAATTTATTGTGTTATATGTAGATATATTTTTGATGTACCGGTTAGATTTGCTTCAGCTATTATCGTAATTCTTTCAATTTTATTATTTATTTTATACTATTACAGAATGGTAAAAATGTTTCCAAATCATGAACCAATGGAATATGTGTCGCGAAATCTGTTTTCGCCCATATATAGATTGATAGGATTTAATTTGTAATATGTATCCTGTCTGACAATGTGGTGATATATCACATAATAAGTTATCACTTATGAAAGGAGAGAAACAATATGAATGAGGAGCTTACATTAGGTCAATGGCTTGGAACTATTATTATTTCATGTATTCCTTGTGTTGGATTAATTTTTCTGTTAATTTGGGCATTTGGTTCAAATACTCAGATTGATAAAAAGCGTTTTGCTCAGGCAGAATTAATTGTTGCTGCTATAATGATTGTACTTATGATTATTTTATATGCAATTGTTGGTGCTTCTTTATTTGCAGCTTTTTCGGCAATGGGTAATATGTGATGATAATGTAAAAATAGTTTAATAATCTTGGAGGTTTAGTTATGGAAGATAAAATGACATTAGGTCAGTGGATACTTACAACGATTTTATTATGTATTCCATGTGTTAATATTGTTTTATTGATTGTATGGGCCGCAGGTAATGGTGGCGGATATACAGCGAGAAAAACATTCTCACAGGCTTATTTGATAGTTATGGTTGTAATTTATGTAATAAGTTTTATTATCGGAATGATAACAGGCGCAGCCGGAGCAGCTATTGGAGCTGCTAATGCAGCAATGATGTTTTTCTAGAATATAACCTAATTTTAAAAAAATTGTTGACGTATTGGAATTTTATGTTATAATTTTCTATGTGTTTGAAATAACCCAAGGTTGTATGCTAGACACAATATGCAACTGAAGGGAGGTCGGGTGAGAGAATGTCTAATGTTATCGTAAAAGAGAATGAGACTCTGGACAGCGCTCTTCGTCGTTTCAAGAGAAATTGTGCGAAGGCTGGTATTCAGCAGGAGATTCGTAAGAGAGAGCATTACGAGAAACCAAGCGTAAGACGTAAGAAGAAGTCAGAGGCAGCTCGTAAGAGAAAATTTAACAAATAATAATCAATATGATTATAGGAGTCATTGTTTTCGAACAATGACTCTTTTTTTGAATAATAATGGAAATTTATTCATATATTAAAATAAGTAATTTGGGTGGATATAATGTGAATATACCTAAAGATGTGCTTTTTGATGATGTTATTTTGAGAATTTCAGGCAACAGTGAAGCGATAATTGAAAATTACAAGGGACTTCATTTATATACATCGGAGGAAGTGGTTATTGCCTGCAAAAAACTGACAGTCAGAATATGTGGCGAAGAACTGCATGTTCAATATTTTTCAGGATATGATATGAAAGTTACGGGAAATATACATACAATTACTTATAGTATGAATGGAGTATTATGATTTTAAAGATATTAAGATTATTATTTGGTTATGTTTTAGTCGAAGTAAATGGTTTTGCTCCTGAGCGTTTAATGAATCTTTTGATAAAAGATGAGATTTTAATATGGAATGTTATACAAACAGAAAACGGATACAGATTTTATATTGGCAGGAGAAATCTTCTTTGTATAAAACCTTACCTTCAAAAGACTAATATCAAATTAAAAATATTGAAAAGAATAGGTTTGCCGTATTTTTTCAGACGTAATAAAAAACGGGCTGCTTTCGGAATTGGTTCCTTGTTATTTATTGTGGCTATATATGTACTTTCGTTATTTGTTTGGGAGGTAAAAGTTATCGGTGAGGATCATTTGATTGCTGAAGAAATGTTAAAATATATTGAAAAGAATTATATACCCTTAGGGACTCTTAAATCAAATGTAGACTGCTCAAAATTAGAGAGTGATCTGAGAAAAGATTTTAGTGAGATATCATGGATTAGTTGTGAATTAAAGGGTACGGGATTAACTATTAACCTTGAAGAGGGAATATCCGATAATAGAAATTTTGATGATGAAACTGCATGCGATATTATAGCTGATAAAAATGCAGTTATTACAAAAATGATTACGAGACAGGGAACACCGATAGCAAAAGTAGGTGACAAAGTCAAAAAAGGTGATATACTAATTTCCGGAACTGTGTATATATATGACGATAATAATGAAATAATGGAAACGAGTTATATTGCTGCAGATGGAGATGTGTATGGAAGAACTTCGTATAAATATCACGATTATGTAGATATTAATTATTATGAAAAAGATTATTCCAAGGAAAGTAAAAATCACATAACTTTATTTTTTATGGATTATTGTCTTACACCATATTTACCCGACATTAATTCAGAAAAATATGATACATATACACAGATACATAAATTACGTATTTTTAACAACTTTTATCTGCCAATAGGATATAAGGAAGTAAAAAGGTCGCCCTATAAGTTAAAAAGTGCAACACGTACAAAGGAGGAAGCACAAAAAATATTAAATGATAGATTGAATAAAAAAATTAATGAATTTAAGAAAAATGGACTGGAAATAGTAAAAAATGATGTTACAATAGAGGAAAATGACAGCCGGCTTGAAGCAAAGGGAAAAATAACTGTTGTTGAACCAATTGCCGGACTTAAGAAAACAGGAGTGAAGAATGAGTAAAGTTGAAAAGAATATAATCATTCCGGCTGATTGCATAGCTAATGTGTTTGGTCAGTATGATTCTAATGTTAAGAAAATAGAACGTGCAATGAATGTTACTTTGATAGTAAGAGGTGATGAACTAAAGATAATCGGTGAAGAGGGTGCGGTAGAAAGAACGATTGATATTATGGATTCATTAGTTAACCTTGCGAAAAGGGGAAATGATATTACAGAACATAATGTTAATTATATTATATCTTTATCTTTGACAGAGCAGACAAAAGCCATAGAGGAATTAGATAAAGATATAATATGTCATACCATAAATGGAAAACCGGTTAAAGCGAAAACTGTCGGACAGAAAAAATACCTTGATGCAATAGATAAAAATATGATTGTTTTTGGTATAGGTCCTGCGGGAACCGGAAAAACATATCTTGCAATGGCAAAGGCAATTACAGCATTTAAGAATAATGAAATCAACAGGATCATTTTGACAAGACCTGCGATTGAAGCTGGCGAGAAGTTAGGATTTCTGCCAGGTGATCTGCAAAGTAAGGTCGACCCTTATTTAAGACCTTTATATGATGCTTTATATGAGATAATGGGGGCAGACAGTTTTATCAAAAATATGGACAAGGGACTAATTGAAGTGGCTCCTCTCGCTTACATGCGCGGAAGAACATTAGATAATGCATTTATCGTTTTAGATGAAGCTCAGAATACCACGCCGGCGCAGATGAAGATGTTTCTTACAAGAATAGGTTTCGGTTCAAAGGCGATTATTACAGGAGATCTTTCTCAAAAAGATATTCCCAAAGATGCTACCAGTGGCCTTGACGTTGCGCTTAAAGTACTAAAAGGTGTTGATGATATAGGAGTATGTCAGTTGTCTAGTGCCGATGTTGTCAGACACCCTTTGATACAGAAGATAGTTGAAGCATATGACAGATATGAAGAGGGGCAGAGTAAACGCCATAACAGGAATGCTTCCAAAAAGACAGGAAAATAATTACTATATTTTGTATAGGGTTGATTTATTAACCTATATAATGTATAATAGTATATGTTTTAGGAAATGTTCATAATTTGATTTTTGTTTGGAGTACCTATGACAATACTATTAGATAACGAAACTGATATATCTCTCGGAATTGAATATGAAAAGATAGCTGATAAGGTGATCAATGCAAGTCTTAATTATCTTGATTGTCCCTATGAATGTGAAGTTAATGTTTTATTAACTGATAATTCAGGAATTAGGAAAGTTAACCGGCAGATGAGAAACATTGATTCTGCCACAGATGTATTATCTTTTCCATCCATAGAATTCAATGAACCGGGGGATTTTTCTATTGTTGAGAATGATATTACATCTAATTTTAATTCAGATACCGGAGAATTAATATTAGGGGATATTATGATTTCTCTTGAAAAAGTATCAGAGCAGGCTGGCGCTTTCGGGCACAGCAACAAAAGAGAATATGCGTTTTTGATCGCACACAGTATGCTTCATCTTGCAGGATATGATCATATTGATGATGAAGAGCGATTAATAATGGAAGAAAAACAGAACGATATACTTGATAGTATTGGATATACCAGGGACTGTTAATATATATTTTATGATTGCTAATGAAAATGTTTTTTTACTTATAGGAAAACAGATAAACATATTATAAGAGGAGACGATGTCATGAGAAAAACTATTGCGAAAAAGATTCTTACACTATCAATATGGAGTGTGGCAGCACTTTCAATGATTGCATGCGGTAAGAAAGAAGAGCCGGCAGCTACGGAAGCGACAACTACAGAAGCACCTACAACAGAGGCCACAACCGAAGATCCCCATGAGGGAGAGAATTATAATGAACTTACCGGTGAATGGTCAAAGGATTATGTGCCACACAGACCTATAGCAGTTATGATCAACAATTTGAAAGAGGCTTTACCTTCTTCAAGTACAAAACAGGCAGATATTATATATGAATGTATGGTTGAAGGCGGAATTACACGTATTATGCCTTTGTATTCCGAATATTCAGCTTTAGAAAAGGTGGGCTCGGTTCGTAGTGCAAGACATTACTACATTAATATAGCCAATGAATATAATGCGATATATGTTCATTACGGGCAGTCAAAGCCTGCAAAGAAAATGTTAGACAAGAAAAAAATCGACAATATTAACGGTATGACTTACGATGCAGGATTCTATCGCGATAATGACAGAGTTGCTCCGCATAATGCTTATACTACGGGAGAGAGAATAATTCAGGGTATCAAAGATCTCGGTTATTCAGATCAATATTCCGAAACTCATGAGAAGGTTCTCTCATTTAATGAAGAAGATACAGACCTTGAGAGTGGTGATGATGCTGATAATATTGTTCATGTTAATTTCAGTAATTACTCGCAACCATATTTTATATATAATCCTGAGAAGAAGATTTATGAGCGTTATGAATATAATGCACCTCAGATTGATAATTTAGCAGATGAGAATGATAATATACTTACATTTAAGAATATTATTGTTATGCAATCATCCTATGAGTGCATTAATCCGGAAAATGACCTTCAGGAATTGACACAGGTAGGCGAAGGCAGCGGATATTATATTACCAACGGTAAAGCTGTTAAGATTAAATGGTCTAAGTCATCAAAGAAATCCAAGACTAAGTATACATTAGAAGATGGCAGTGATCTTATGCTTAATCCGGGTAAAACATGGATATCCATAATAGGTAACGGTGAAAATGCAGGGTTGATATTCGAGAGCAAATCAGGAGAGCAGAAGACCGGAGAATTTACTCCTGTACAAGAAGTAACCAAGAATGCTGATGATGAGACGGCTTCAGACTCTGAAGCTGATACAGAGACTGCTCAATAGAGGAATTATGAGAGGACTTTCTACAGTCCTCTCATTATCATGTACGGAGATGATAATATGACAGATAAAGAATTATTAGATTGCGCTAAGAAAGCACTTGTTAATTCTTATGCACCTTATTCGGGTTTTAATGTGGGTGCTGCACTTTTAACAGATGATAATACACTTTTTCTTGGATGTAATATTGAAAACGCATCCTATGGTGCTACGGTATGTGCGGAGAGGACAGCAATATTTAAGGCGGTTTCTGAGGGATATACAAAGTTTAGTAGAATAGCAGTTGTTGCGAAAGACGGAAGTACAGCGTTTCCC
The DNA here is from genome assembly GCA_017469275.1 of Lachnospiraceae bacterium. GTDB lineage: Bacteria > Bacillota > Clostridia > Lachnospirales > Lachnospiraceae > CAG-590. Next base: position 7,577 of record JAFUGT010000164.1, on the reverse strand, counting down.
TGTGGTATATGTCTTCAGGTTATGAATGAATTCATGCCTGAGGGTAATGTAATATTAGAGGTTAACGGAGAGGCTGCAAGCTATAACGTCAAAGAATTGTTACCTCATGGATTTGTGCTTGAGGATAATTGATAAAGATAAGGCGTAGACCTTGGTTTGTTTACTTGGAGAGGGTTATGAGATGTATGAATTGATTCTTTTTCTACAAATTGTGGGAGTTGCCATTTCATTTACTACATTAGCGGTAATTAGTCAACAAAAGAGTTCAGAATATCAGAAAGTGTTAATGATGGCATCTTTCTGTGGATTTATAAGTATTATTGCATATTTATTTGAAATACAGGCAACTAATGTGCGTGAAATGATGGTTTGTGTTCGCTTTGGATATCTTGGCAAATGTTATATGTTGGTGCTTATGCTTATATTTGCCAGAAATTATTGCAATGTCAAGATGTCTCCCATAATCATCAAATTTGTTTTTTTGTTCAACACCTTTATACTTCTGACGATTTTGACAAGCAATTACCACACATTTTATTATAAAAAAACTGAATTGTCTAATGACGGTTATTTTCCACATATTTTGTTAACAAAGGGAATAGGGTATTATCTATATATGACAGTAACATTTTGCATGGTGGCATATTATTGTTCAATTATCATTGCACAGATAAGAAGAAGTGATAATATAGAACAGAAGCGTCTTTTTCTGTTGCTGTTATCGGGAATACTTCCCACTTGTATGATGGTGTTATATCTGACAGGGTACGTTGATGGTGTGGATCTTACACCTATTGGAATAATTATTTCATGTCTTTTATTAGTCGTTAATGTTATTAAACTGGGATTGTTAGATACTATGGACGTTGCCAAAGATAATATTATTAAACAGACATCTGACGGTGTATTAATAGTGGATTCTAATCAACGACTTCTCTATTCAAATCCCGCTGCTGATATAATAGCGGAAAAACTTAAAGATGTTCATGGTATAACAGATTTTACTTCATGGATTTTTTCAAAATCAGTTAATCATTTTGTTTTCCAAATTGAAAACAGACAATATGAGGCTAAGATAACCCAGCTTTTGGATGGAGACAGACAAAAGGGCTATGTTATCTGGATATACGATCAATCTTATATAGACCATTCCACAGAAGGTTTATTGTTATAAATCTGTACGAATAATAAAAACGTTTTAAGGTCATACTTTTCATAGATATCCTTATTGTAAATGGAGGTTACTATGAAAAGAAATATATTATTTGCTTTGTTTGCTGTAATGACAGGTGTAATTTCTCTATGTAGTCTATGGTTTGTCGATTATTTCTATCCGAGTAATTATGTGAAAAATGATTCGGGCGACTATATTAATATCACTGTATCTGAAAATCAATCTACATTTCCTATTGATAAAACAACTATATTTAATGTAGAATATGATTATCCTGAAGAGGGAAGGCTTTTGAAAGAGCAGTTAAAATGCATTCCCGCATTATTAGGATGTGATAAGGATGGTGTTGAGAAATATCTTCAGAATTACATGAATCATTTAAGCAAAGAGGAGCAGGAAAAAGGTCTTGTTTCCTATGAAATGATTTCCTATAAAGGTAATGAGATTACTTTAAGAAAAACTTTCAGGACACCTATTACCAAAGGCTATTATGCAAAATCTTTTAACGGGCTGATAGTTATCCTTAAAGGTGATGAAAAAACAGTTTATGAATATACGCAGATTTCTTTGGCGTCACTGCCGGAGGATATGAGAGAAGACATATTGAAGGGCTATTATCTTGAAAATGATGAGGAATTGTATAGTTTTCTTGAAAATTTTACCAGTTAGAACATACAATTCGAATTAGATATATATCATAAAGATTATTCTAAGTTTATAGATATTAAGTCTTTACCAATGCATTATATAAAAAAGAGAGAAATTAACAATGTACGATATTATTATTGTCGGAGCAGGAGCGGCAGGGCTTTCTTCAGCGACATGGGCTTCTATAACAAAAAAGAATATTAGCATACTTATACTTGAAAAGGGAAATAAGTGTGGTAGAAAACTATCTGCATCCGGTAATGGCAAATGTAATATTACCAATAGTATTTTTTCTGAAGCTTGTTATCATTCTTTTAATGATGGGTTTATTTCAGAATTTGTGAATACTCATTCTAATTCTGAAATTATTGATTTTTTTAATAAATGTGGAATTATGGTATATGAAAAAGACAATTACTTTTATCCTACATCTAATCAGGCGAAACAGGTGACTTCAAGATTTTTAGAAATATGTAAAGCACACAAGGTAGAGCTTGAATATGACCAATGCGTAACTGATATAAAGGTAGATAATGATAATTGTTATATCGTAAAAACAACAGATAATGAGTACAGAACACGAAAAGTCATAATTGCATCAGGTTCTGCATCATGTCCTGAATTAGGAGGAAGTGATACCGGATTTGAACTGTTAAAAAAAATGGGAATCCGTGAAACGGATATATATCCTGTTTTGTCTCCCATTTACGTTGATGATAAATATATTTCAACAGCTTCCGGTGTGAGATTAAATGCAGTGGTTTCTCTAAAAAAAGACGGGGAGTTGATAAAAGAAACGGGACAGCTGCAGATTAACAGGGATAATCTTTCCGGAATAGCTATTATGAATTTGTCCTGCTATCTTCCTATGCTTGGTAAGGATTCACTTAAAGATTGTATATATGTAGATTGTCTTCCTGAAGTTTCATGGGAGGAACTTAAAAAGTTTATTAATTCTCAGGTTTTTGCACATCGTGTTAACAATGTATTGTCAATCCTTGAGGGATTATTTACAACTCAATTTGCAAAATATATTCTTGACAGGGTACATATAGAATATGATTGCGGGATTGAAAAATTATCAGAAAAGGTTATCAATAAGATAACTTCTAATATCAAAAAGATGACATTTACTCCGATTTGTAAATACGATATCAATAAATCTCAAGCATCGCTAGGTGGTGTATCCACAGATGAAATTGATTGGAGCAGTTATGAATCCTTGAAATATCGAGGATTATATATAGTCGGTGAAGCACTTGATATGACAGGAAAATGTGGAGGCTATAACCTGATGTTTGCCTTTATTTCAGGTATAAATGCAATAAAACATGCTATTAAGGACATTTGAATATGATTGAGATAAGAAATATTAAGATACCGGTAGATAAAGATATACATTATCTTGAGAAGAAAATTATCAAAAAACTCAGATTAAATGAGATTCCTGAATATGAGATTCTGAAAAAATCAATCGATGCCAGAAAAAAACCTGACATTTATTATATCTATCAAATCGGTGTTTTTCTCGATAAGAATAGAGAAATCAATTTGGTCAAAAGATTAAGGGATAAGGATGTTGTTCTAAATGAGCGGACAATCTATAATATTTCTGATAGGTTGATGGAAAACCCTGACAGAGATAAGATGAAACATCACCCTCTGATAATAGGCGCAGGTCCGGCAGGCCTTTTTTGTGCGTACATACTTGCAAAATACGGATATGCTCCTATAGTTGTTGAGAGAGGGTCGTCTATCGAGAAACGGGTAGAAAAGGTCAATCGCTTTTGGGAAAAAGGAATTCTTGATACGGAATGTAATGTTCAATTTGGTGAAGGTGGCGCCGGAACATTTTCTGATGGCAAACTTAACACTCAGGTAAAGGACAAATATGGAAGAATACGATTTGTGTTAGAAAAATTTGTGAAACACGGAGCGGCTCCCTCCATACTATATGACAGTAAACCACATATTGGAACCGACGTTTTGGTATCTGTTATATCAGGAATGCGAAAAGAGATTGAAGAATTAGGCGGTAGATTTTTATTTGATACTAAAATGTCAGAGATAATTATGGCAAATAATGATAATATCGTAGATAATTCCAAGGAATCAGATAAGGCGTTATCTGATTACCCAAATAGAATTATTAAAGTCAGATTATCTCAAAAAGATTCTGAGACAATTGTGGAAACCAATCATGTTATTTTGGCAATAGGACATAGTGCCAGAGATACATTTTCCATGTTATACGATAATAAGGTATCAATGTTAGCTAAGGATTTTGCAATGGGTGTCAGGATTGAACATCCTGAGAAATTGATAAGAGATGCTTTATACGGTAAAGGAGAAGCGGGAGCTCATTTACCCTCACCGCCTTATAAATTAACCTACAAGACGCAGAAGGGGAGAGGCGTATATTCATTCTGTATGTGCCCCGGAGGATATGTGGTCAATGCTTCCTCCGAAGAAGGTTATACGGCTGTTAATGGCATGAGTTACAGTGGACGAAATGGGGCTAATTCTAATTCTGCCCTAATAGTAACTGTAAGGCGGGATGATTATGAATCGGATTCACCGCTTGCCGGGATATCCTTACAGAGAAAACTTGAAAAAGCGATATATGAGCAGGGGGCGGGAAAGATTCCTGTTCAAAAATATATAGATTTCAAAAAGGGAGTTGCTACCAAAGAGTTAGGAAGCGTACTTCCACAGACCAAGGGAGAATATATATGTGGGAATGTTGCCGGTTGTTTACCGGATTATATTAAGGATTCTATTGTTGAAGCTATGACTTCATTTAATAAAAACATTCCGGGATTTGATAATGATGATGCAATTGTATCAGGAGTTGAAAGTAGAACCTCATCACCGGTCCGCATATTGCGAAATGATAATTTTCAATCAGAGGGTATCAAAGGATTGTATCCATGTGGCGAAGGAGCCGGATATGCAGGAGGAATTATGTCGGCAGCTATGGACGGGATGAAAGCAGCCGAAGCTGTTATGAGTGAATATAAACCTCAATAGAAGAAAGGATGTTTCATATGATTTTGCAATTTTTATTTTTGGCATTGGCAATATCCTCGTTGTTTTGTATTATGATGGATGTTCGCATGAAAAGGCATAATATTGGTTTTATTATGATGAATGCATTTGTTATTATATGCGATATCATTTGCTTCAGATTATTCGGCTGCAAAAATTTTAATGATGCTAAAAATCTTATAAGTATTTATTTTATATTCAGTCAATGGGTTGTTTTCGCAATGCTAAGCATGATTTTTCTGTTTGGAAAAAGGAAAAAATCTATTCTGTTCTGTATTCCGACAACTATAATATGCATATTACAGACGGTTATTATGGTGTATAATCTGACTAATATCGGTATATTCAATGTATATAAGAGAATAATACTTCACATAGGTTGGTGGATTACCGAGAATATTAAGAATAAGCCATATATGCATGGTATTTTGACCTATAACACGTACAATGTTTTATGTATAGTTAATATACTTGTAGTCCTGTCGATAACTTATATTTGTTGTGTAAGGTCAGGTAAGATTTTCAGAATAAGATTTTATGCAATGATTGGATTTCAGTTGTTGCTTCTGGTCATAGAGATTTTGACTATCGTATTATCATTGCCGATATGCTTTACGGTAATATATTTGAATTTTGTTTGTCTTTTTTCTCTATATTTTTCCTGTTATTATTCCGGTAGAAAACTGCGCGATTGGTCGCTTACAAAATTTGCAAATGAAATGAGTGATGGTTTTTTACTTTACAATGAGTACGGAGATCTTATTCAGGTAAATGATTTATTGAAATATGTATTTCCTTATGGTCAGATTAACAGTTTTGAATCAAGGGAGTATTTTGATGAGTGGATAACAGAAAATACTATATCAATTGACGATAATCTTGATGTTGTAAAATATGATTTTGACGGTAAGGATACATACTATAAAGTCAGAAAGACGGAATTGACAGATGCGGATTCTGCTATCGGTACTATATATATCTTGCACGATACAACGGATTCTGTCCAACGAATGTATACAATGGAGCAGGCAAATCTTGAACTTGAAAGAGCTGCCAAGATGAAGACTGATTTCCTTGCCAATATGTCCCATGAGATAAGAACACCGATGAATGCGGTAATTGGTATGGCAGAGATTGCGTTAAGAGAGAATCTTCCGGATAATGTCAAAGAATATCTGTTACAGATTCAAAATTCTGGACGTAATCTTGTCAATATAATAAATGATATTCTCGATTTTTCCAAGATAGAATCCGGTAAAATGGAGATAATTACGGAAAAATATGAGCCTTTATCAGAGATAAATGATATAGCTAATATATTAGCAACGAGAATTGGTGATAAGAATCTCGAGTTATTTGTCATTTGCGATAAAAACCTTCCTCATGTATTAGAGGGGGATATTATGCGTATTAGGCAGATTCTTATTAATTTGGCAAATAATGCTATAAAGTTCACCAAAGAAGGAATGGTTTTAATCAAAATTACTGTAGAGAGTTTGTCTGCAAATATGATTAATATGATATTCCATGTTATTGATACGGGACAAGGTATCAAGAATGAGGATCTGCCCAAATTGTTTAACAGTTTTCAACAAGTTGACGCAAGAAGAAATCGTTCTGTTGAAGGTACGGGATTAGGGCTTGCCATCTCACAACGACTTTCTGAGGCAATGAACGGTAGAATTGGTGTTTCCAGTGAATATGGAAAAGGCTCTGACTTTTATTTCAGTTTACCTCAAAAGGTTATAGATCCGAGTTTAGATATTGTGGTTGAAGAATGTGAAAAGAAACACGCCACTGTCCTTAATGAAAATCCGAAAATGCTTGGTATGTTTATTGAAGAAATGAACAAATTAGGTGTTGATGGACGCGTAATAAGTAATCTGTCTGAATTCGTTCCATCGGGTGAGGAGGATTTTCTCTTTTTTGAAGAAGATCGATACAATAAAGAAATACAGGATTTCTTAGATGATAATAAAAATATCATCGGCGTTATTCTTGTCGACTATGATTCCACATATGTTTCTGACCGTGATAATCTAAGGGTTATGAGAAGACCTGAAACTACTTTAGGAATGGTAATGACGTTAAACGGAAGAGAGTTTAAACATAATAATTCAGAATCAAATACTGCATTTAAGATAGATTTTACAGCGCCGGACGCCAAAATTTTAATCGTAGATGACAATGCAATTAATATTACAATTGCCGAGGGCTTATTGAAGCCAATTAAAGCACAGTCTGTTGGTGTATTAAGCGGAAGGGAAGCTGTTAATAAATTAAAAAATGAGACATTTGATATTATTTTGATGGACCATATGATGCCTGAGATGGATGGTGTGGAGACAACAAAATTAATTAGAAGCACTATTCCGGAAGCTGCATCTACTCCTATAATTGCTTTGACTGCCAATGCAATGGAAGGTGTCAAGGAAATGTTCATTAACAATGGAATGAATGATTTTGTTGCTAAACCTATTGATGTTCATAAACTTGTGTCCAAGTTAAAACAATGGCTGCCGGAGGATAAAATTATTAGTGGCGAGAGTACTCATATCATATTCCAAGAAGATATGACGGATTTTGAGGGTCTGGAATACGAAAAAGCGTTACAGGCATTAGGCTCTTCGGAATTATATAGAACAATAGTTAATGAATATTACAGGTCAGGCTATGACAGATATAATGAAATTAAAAATGCCTATGA